>NZ_JBSUGE010000030.1:0-48876 GCF_054064075.1 Vibrio sp. JZG10 | reverse complement strand
GGGGTGGAGCAGCTTGGTAGCTCGTCGGGCTCATAACCCGAAGGTCGTCGGTTCAAATCCGGCCCCCGCAACCAAATACAAGACGATAGATTGAATGCTTATTTATTAGCACAATCCTAAGTCGTCGAGGGATGCGCCGCTTGATTCAATTCCTGCTTCTCGCAACCAATCACATCGCTCTTTTCATAATGCTGCGAAGCATGAATCCCCAAAAACTAAATTTTATCCGCATCATATGATGTCGGACGATTTCGTTTGTGTTTAAAACACGATATGAATCGGCTGGCGTACAAGCATGATGAGGTTCTGCATGTTTTATCTACTTTAATTAACAGAGTTATCCACATACGTCGTTCTGTGGATAAGTTAGTTGATAAAGTGTTTTTAGCTTGACTTTTTGCGATGGAGAAGAAAGATCTTTTCGCTGAAGGAAAGTCGAAATAATAACGAAATATTGATTAAGTCTTTGTTAATTAAGATAAAAATAAGTTTTTTGTCGGATCGGATACGTTAAAATACGATCATTAACTGGTATTTTTTTGATCCTAGTCATTTCTCCAAGCTGTGTTTAACTTTTTTCTGCTAGCTTGTTTTTCTTGAATCTCAAATTTTTTTCCACATTACAAAATTGAGAACAAGGTCATGAATTGAACATGTAAAAGTGCTTTCAATCTCTTGCATATAGACTACGCACTATGCGTCTCTTGGTAGCCCCTTCTCGACTATTCTTATTAAACGCTGCTTTTTCGTCTCTGTAGATGCTTTATTCTCAATGGGGAGTTGATTTAGTTGCTCGGCCAAAGCCCATTTTATGTGTTCATCAAGTAATTTATTTTCACCTTGTCGACTTTCTAACGCATCAATGACTCGTTGACTGTATTCTGCATTACCAAGTGCGACAGCAATATTACGCAGCCACTGTATATGACCAATGCGACGAATAGCGGAGCCTTCCATATTTTTTAGAAAAGTCGCTTCATCCCAGTTAAACATGTCAACGAGATCCGGGTTTTTGAAACTATCGCGACGATGGAAATCACTCTGCTCCGTTATGTCGGCGTAGCGATTCCATGGGCAAACCAATTGGCAGTCATCACAGCCATAAATGCGGTTACCCATTGGCTTGCGAAACTCTTCAGGGATCACGCCATCGAACTCGATGGTGAGGTAAGAGATACAGCGTCTGGCATCGACAACTTTGTCTTCAACGATGGCTTGTGTTGGGCATGAGGTAATGCATGCTTTGCATTTACCGCACTGATCAACGCTTGGCTCGTCAACGGGAAGTGGCAAGTCGATAAGTAACTCGCCTAAAAAGAACCACGAGCCACAGTCTTGATCTAAAATCAGGGAATGTTTCCCTGTCCAGCCTAAGCCTGCTTTTTGGGCGAGTGGTCGCTCCAATATTGGTGCGGAGTCGACGAAAGGTCGGTAACCATACTGACCAACTTCTTGTTCAATAAGTTTGCCAAGTTTATTCAGTTGTTTTCTGACGAGCTTGTGATAATCACGCCCTAATGCATAGCGACTAATATAGGCATGATTTTTATTCGCTAGGTTCGAAGCGAATTGTGCTTCTGGTGGTAGGTAGTCCATCCGAACGCTGATCACACGAACGGTTCCCGGGAGTAGCTCATGGGGTCTAGCTCGCATCATACCGTGACGAGCCATCCAGTCCATTGAGCCGTGATAGCCTGCATCGAGCCACTTTTGCAGTGCGGCTTCATGCTCACTCAGATCAACGTCGCAGATCCCAACTTTTTGGAAGCCGAGCTCTTTTCCCCAAATTTTGATTTGTTGTGCGAGTTGTTCGTAGTTCATGCTAACCACCGGAATAAAAGGGGGGCGGATCTTAACGGATCTCTGGCTTTGGTGCTACCCAGTTAGGGACGTTTTTGATGCTGTGAATACTGCTTATTGAAGTCATTTGCATATATTCTAAATCTAGGTCGATACTAAGGTGATTAAGATACCGTTCCTTGGATACTTTTTTCGCACATATGACATTTGAAAGCTTGTCTCTCAAAACCAACACGGTTTACTATTCCTGTTCTTTTGATTTTTATATAGTCAACGATCATTAGTTAGAGAAGCATCAATGAGCACGAAACAATTCAATTTAAAAGATGAGCACGAAACGGTTGCACTAGGTACCGCTCTGGCTCACCTTTGTTCGCAACAAACCACAATTTATCTGCATGGTGATTTGGGTGCAGGTAAAACAACCTTTAGTCGTGGTTTTGTCCGTGCTCTTGGCCATCAAGGTAACGTGAAAAGCCCAACTTATACTCTAGTCGAACCGTATCAGTTGGATCAGTGGCAAGTGTACCATTTCGATCTTTATCGTCTTGCGGATCCTGAAGAGCTTGAGTTCATGGGGATTCGAGATTACTTCACAGATGATGCAATTTGCTTGGTTGAATGGCCTGAAAAAGGGCATGGTTTGTTGCCACAACCGGATCTTGATGTGAACATTCGCTACCAAGGTGAGCAGCGTGTAGCCGAACTAACAGCTAATAATGATTATGGTGTGCAGTTACTCAGTCGATTGGAGCTATGTTGAGTTTTTCAAATTTTAGAGTAGTGGCGACGTTTGTCGCCACTTTTCTCCTTCTCATCCCCAATTTAGCATTTGCTAACGTCGTTAAGAGTTTTCGAGTTTGGCCTTCTCCTGATGAAACGCGTGTTGTCATCGATTTAGGCTCGGAAGCTGACTATTCCTATTTCTCTTTATCCGGACCGGATCGTCTTGTCGTGGATTTAAAAAGCACGACCATGCAGGCCAAACTGCCTGTTACTGTTACGGACAGCCCGGTTTTAAAGCTAGTTCGAAAAAGCTCTCCGCCAGAGAAGGGCACCTATCGTTTGGTGTTTGAACTGAAAAAGAGCGTTCAAGCGGAATTGTTTAAATTAAGCCCAACACCTGGCGGGCAATATGGTCACCGTTTGGTGATTGACCTGCCGCACGGTAAGAAAGCATCGACTTCAGCCTTTAAACCGAGCAAGCCAGCGGCGACCAGTAAAGACATGAGTTCAGTTCAACGAGCTCAAGAAGTCTTGATCGTTATCGACCCTGGTCACGGTGGTGAAGATCCTGGCTCTATTGGCCCTTCACGCCGTAAGTATGAAAAAGATGCAGTATTAAGTATTTCACGAAAAATCGCCGCTCAGCTCGATGCTACGCCTGGGATTAAAACGCGTATGACACGTACCGGAGATTACTTTGTGAATCTAAACCGTCGTGTAGCCATTGCCCGTGAAAATGATGCGCACTTACTGATTTCCATTCACGCTGATGCGTTTACCTCACCGAAGCCTCGCGGAGGTTCGGTTTTCGTGCTGAATACCCGTCGTGCAAATACTGAAATTGCTCGCTGGGTTGAGAACCATGAGAAACAATCTGAAATATTAGGTGGTTCGGGTAATGCGTTCTTCACTAAGACCAAAGATCGTAACGTGAACCAAACTTTGTTGGACTTGCAGTTTAGTCATTCACAAAAAGAAGGGTATAAGCTGGCAACAGAAATCCTTGGTGAGATGGGGCGTGTTGCGCACCTGCATAACACCAAGCCGATTAATACTAGCCTTGCTGTTTTACGCTCTCCGCAGATTCCGTCTGTATTAGTGGAAACGGGCTTTATTTCTAACCCAACAGAAGAGCGGTTGCTGTTTCAACGAGCGCACCAAGATAAGTTAGCTCAGGCGATCACCAAGGCGGTCGTTAAGTACTTAAAAGATAATCCACCAGAGGGTACGGTATTCTCGCCTTCAGCGAAGCCAATAGTGCATACCGTAAAACGTGGCGAGTCGTTATCGGTGATTGCGAATAAATATGGGCTTAGCTCTAAAGCGCTGATGTCGGCAAACAACTTGAAGTCGACTGGGTTGGCAATTGGTCAGAAGCTCAAAATCCCTTCTGCTGGCACGATTAAAGTGCCAAGTAAACCGATTACTGTTGAGACAGAAACCATTATTCACAAGGTTAAGTCAGGTGAGTTCTTAGGTAAGATCGCGAGTCACTATAAAGTGAAGGTTTCAGATATCCGCCGTGAGAACAACTTGAAGTCAGATACCTTGTGGGTAGGACAAAAGTTGAAGATAACCGTCGCTGTCAAAGATAAGCCGATCCGTAAGCACAAAGTTTCTCGAGGTGAATACCTTGGTAAAATAGCGTCCAAATACGGCGTCAGCGTTTCGAGCATTCGTAAAGCGAACAACTTACGCTCCGATCAGCTGGCGGTTGGGCAAGTTCTTATCATTCCAAACAAGTAGGTGAGCTTTTAACTCATTATGACGATTAAAATTTTGCCAGCTAGACTTGCAAACCAAATCGCAGCAGGGGAAGTGGTCGAAAGACCCGCCTCTGTGATTAAAGAACTGGTTGAAAATAGTCTTGATTCTGGCGCAACTCGAATCGATATTGATATCGAGAAAGGAGGCGCAAAGCTGATTCGTGTTCGTGATAACGGCAAAGGTATCGCGAAAGATGAACTCGGCTTAGCGCTCAGTCGTCATGCTACATCTAAGATACATACTTTGGATGATCTTGAAGCCATCATGAGTCTAGGTTTTCGCGGTGAAGCGTTAGCCAGTATTAGCTCAGTCTCGCGTTTGACGCTCACATCGCGTCCTGCGGCGCAAGAAGAAGCCTGGAGTGCCTACTCCGAAGGGCGTGATATGCAGGTGAAGCTTAAGCCAGCAGCGCACCCGATTGGCACGTCTGTTGAGGTGTTGGACTTATTTTTTAATACTCCAGCGCGTCGCAAGTTTCTTCGTACGGAGAAAACAGAATTTGCTCATATTGATGAGTTATTGAAACGCATTGCGTTAAGTCGCTTTGATGTCACCATCAATGTGCGTCATAGCGGCAAGATCATCCGTCAATATCGCGCGGCGAAAAATCAGCTTCAAACCGAAAAACGTATTGCAGCTGTCTGCGGTAACGCGTTTGTTCGACACATGCTCAGAATAGAGCTTGAGCATCAAGGGTTAAAGCTACATGGGTGGATTACCACACCAGAGGGAGCAAGGCAGCAAAGCGATTTACAATATTGCTATGTGAATGGCCGAATGATGCGTGACAAATTAATCAATCACGCGATTCGTCAAAGCTATGAAATGAGCTTAAAGCCAGATCAGTTCGCTGCCTATGTGCTCTTTATTGAGTTAGACCCGCACCAGGTAGATGTGAATGTCCACCCTGCTAAGCATGAAGTGCGTTTCCACCAAGCTCGCTTAGTGCATGATTTCATCTATCAAGCTTTGGCGGATGCACTTGCGCAAAGCGCCGTGATTGATAAACCACAGGTTAATGAATCCGCATTTCATCGTGTGGAACCGACTGAGTCCGAAGAGGTTGAGCATTCACCTGAGCCTGAAAAAGTGCAAAGGCCGACACCTTCACCAGTTCCAGAGCGTGTTTATCAAGCGATAGAGAGTACACCGGCTTATCCTGGACGCAGTGATTATGAAGTTAAACCTCGCGATCGCAGTCCTAGGGATACTTCCGTGCGAGAAGCTCGCGTTGCGGACTCGTTCAAGCGTACTGATTGGGTGGAATCCAAACCAGCACCAAAGCCGAATCACAATAAAGAGCGCCATGTTGAGCCAGCACCAAGCAAGCAAGAAGTGCGCGCTTATCACGAGTTGTTGAAAACGCCAGAGTTTGAGTCTCAACCCGTAACGCCGATAGAGCCCCAAAAGGCAACTGCGAATGCATCACTTCCATCGATTAATGCATTAGGCAAAGCGCTAGTGATGGTCGGTGAGCAATTTGTTTTGATGAGCAGTGACAGTGGGGCGGCGTTAGTCTCGTTACCTAGAGCGGAATTTTATCGTGTAAAAGGGCAGCTCACTCCAAGCGATGGCGCGCTTAAAGCACAACCTCTACTCGTTCCTCTATCTATTAAGTTAGAGGCCGAGTTAGTGAAGCTGGCTCAAGATTATCAACAAGATTTGGCGTTACTTGGCATTCAATTGAAAGCGAGAAATGAGCAAGCCTTAATGGTGATGGGCGTTCCTGCGCCGCTACGTCAACAAAACTTACAAAATCTAGTACCAGATCTGTTATCTTACGCGCAATCTTGTGTGAAGGAAGGTATAGCAACGGCTCAGATGCTGTCTGAGTTGATAGATTGGCTCGCATTGCAGGTCACGACAATGAAGAGTCATTATACTTTTTCTGAAGCAATTCAAATTATTGCGGAACTTGAACAGCTAAGAGATGGTCAATTGCCATTAGAAGATACAAAATTTGTATCCGCTGTTGATTTCTCTGCCACGATAGCCAAATTAAAACCATGACAGATAAACTACCTTTGGCGCTATTTTTAATGGGGCCAACTGCATCAGGCAAAACTGAGTTGGCGATTCGTCTTCGTCAAAAGTTCCCGGTTGAGATCATCAGTGTTGATTCTGCTTTGATCTATAAAGGGATGGATATCGGTACGGCGAAACCGGATGAAAAAGAGTTAAGTTTAGCGCCTCATCGCTTGATTGATATTTTGGATCCGAGCGAATCTTACTCTGTAGCCGACTTTCGTCGTGATGCATTGAAAGCGATGGATGATATTGTTGTAGAAGGAAAAATTCCACTCTTAGTGGGTGGGACAATGCTGTATTATAAGGCGCTACTTGAAGGTTTATCCCCACTTCCTGCTGCAAATCCTGAAATTCGTCAGCAAATTGAACAAGAAGCATTGACTAAAGGTTGGTCAGTGTTGCACGATGAACTCAAAGAGGTTGATCCTGTGTCAGCAGCGAGAATCCATCCCAATGATCCCCAACGTTTATCTCGGGCATTGGAAGTTTTTCGTATTTCAGGTAAAACTTTGACTGAATTGACTCAAACGAAAGGTGAAAGCCTGCCATACCGAGTCAAGCAGTTTGCAATAGCTCCCAAGGATAGGGCAGAACTTCACCGTCGAATTGAACTTCGTTTCGAAAAGATGATGGAAGCGGGCTTTGAAGAAGAAATGAAAGCGCTACATTCGCGAAAAGATCTTCACCCCGATCTTCCTTCCATACGATGCGTCGGTTACCGACAGATGTGGGAGTATTTAGATGGGGAGTGTACACGTGACGAAGCAGTATTTCGTGGCGTATGCGCGACTCGTCAATTGGCCAAGCGTCAAATCACCTGGTTACGCAGCTGGGATGACTTAACTTGGTTGGATAGCGAGAACATTGAACAGGCATTAGAAACGATGTCGGAAGCAATAGCATCTGATTGACATAGCTGTGTATAATGTGATCGTTTTTGCGTGAACGCACTCTCAAAGGATCTGTTGTTGGCGGTTTTTATACTATGCTGCTAATTACTTAGAGTGCATTTTTGATTCGTTTAGCTCAGATGCAAAAGCAGTATCTTTTGCATTGCACCACTAGCTAAATAATTACAACTACAAATTAAATAAGGAAAATAAAATGGCTAAGGGGCAATCTCTACAAGACCCATTTCTAAACGCGCTACGTCGTGAGCGTATCCCGGTATCTATCTACCTTGTGAATGGTATTAAACTACAAGGTCAGATCGAATCGTTCGATCAATTTGTGATCCTGCTGAAGAATACTGTTAACCAAATGGTGTACAAGCACGCGATCTCAACAGTTGTGCCGGCTCGTCCAGTGAGCCATCACAGCGGTGAACGTCCACAAGGTGAGCGTCCACAAGAGAAATCAGAAGATTAATTCTTCATCGAGTATTTTTAAAATAAGGAGTTGATTGCTTGTTTGACCGTTATGAATCCGGTGAGCGAGCCGTACTTGTTCATATCAACTTCACGCAAGAAGGTGAATGGGAAGATCTGGCTGAGTTCGAAATGCTGGTTTCTTCTGCTGGGGTAGAGGCGCTACAAGTGGTAACTGGTAGTCGTCAATCCCCACACCCGAAATACTATGTCGGAGAGGGTAAGGCCCAAGAGATTGCTACTGCGGTACAGTCGACAGGTGCCGAAATTGTGATTTTTAATCACGCCCTCTCTCCTGCCCAAGAACGTAACCTCGAAGCACTGTGCCAATGTCGAGTTCTCGACCGCACTGGTCTTATTCTCGATATCTTTGCTCAACGAGCTCGAACACACGAAGGTAAGCTACAGGTAGAGCTGGCTCAACTTCGTCATATCTCTACTCGTTTGATTCGTGGTTGGACGCACCTTGAAAGGCAGAAAGGGGGTATCGGTTTACGTGGCCCGGGTGA
This sequence comes from Vibrio sp. JZG10, assembly GCF_054064075.1. Taxonomy (NCBI): domain Bacteria; kingdom Pseudomonadati; phylum Pseudomonadota; class Gammaproteobacteria; order Vibrionales; family Vibrionaceae; genus Vibrio; species Vibrio sp. JZG10. The sequence goes on along the minus strand of NZ_JBSUGE010000030.1, from coordinate 40,679 downwards.
AACCCAGCTGGAAACCGACCGTCGCTTATTGCGTGACAGAATCAAAGCCATCCAGCGACGCTTAGACAAAGTAGCGAAGCAGCGTGAACAAGGGCGCCGCGCCCGAAATCGAGCTGAAATCCCAACGGTTTCACTCGTGGGTTACACCAACGCGGGTAAGTCGACACTCTTCAACCGTATTACAGAAGCTGGCGTGTATGCCGCTGATCAACTATTTGCTACTTTGGACCCGACTTTACGTAAGATAGAGTTAGCAGATGTTGGGCCTGCCATTTTGGCTGACACGGTTGGTTTTATTCGACATTTGCCTCACGACTTGGTTGCGGCCTTCAAGGCAACCTTGCAGGAAACGCAAGAAGCTGACATTTTGTTACATGTTGTTGATGCCAGTGATGAGCGTTTTCGTGAGAATATTCAAGCTGTTCATGAAGTACTAGAAGAGATCGACGCACATGAAGTGCCGACTCTGGTTGTCATGAACAAAATCGACAATCTAGATTCGCAGAAACCACGTATAGAACGAGACGAGGAAGGCGTACCTCGCGCAGTTTGGGTTTCAGCAATGGATGGGTTGGGCATTGATGTCCTGTTTGAGGCACTGACGGAACGTCTGGCGTCACAAATGGTCGAGCATCAGTTGCGAATTCCTCCACAGTATCAAGGACGATTCCGTAGTACCTTCTTCCAAATGAAGTGTATTCAACGTGAGGAATATGACCAGGATGGTAACTTGTTGATCGATATTCGAATGCAGCAAGTAGATTGGTCTAGACTTGAAAAAAGAGAAGGGGCAGTTTTGACTGGCTTTATAGTCACTTAAAGGACTGCTACAGTATAACGTCATATCAAATGATGGAGCTTTCTAATGGCGTGGAATGAGCCTGGAAATAACAACGGCAACAATGGCCGCGATAATGACCCTTGGGGTAATAATAATCGTGGTGGCCAGCGTCCTGGTGGCCGAGATCAAGGTCCGCCAGATTTAGATGAAGTGTTCAATAAACTGAGTCAAAAACTGGGTGGCAAGTTTGGTAAAAAAGGCGGCGGTGGTTCTCCAATCGGCGGCGGTGGTGGTAGTGCAATTGGCTTTGGCGTGATTGCTCTTATTGCTGTTGCAGTTTGGTTCTTCGCTGGTTTTTACACCATCGGTGAAGCAGAGCGTGGTGTTGTGCTGCGTTTAGGTAAATACGATCGTATCGTAGACCCAGGCCTTAACTGGCGCCCTCGTTTTATTGATGAATACGAAGCGGTAAACGTACAAGCGATTCGTTCACTACGTGCATCTGGTCTAATGCTGACTAAAGACGAAAACGTCGTAACAGTCGCGATGGATGTTCAGTACCGAGTGACTGACCCATACAAATACTTGTACCGTGTAACCAATGCAGACGACAGCTTGCGTCAAGCAACGGATTCTGCACTACGTGCAGTAATTGGTGACTCATTGATGGATAGCATTCTAACCAGTGGTCGTCAGCAAATTCGTCAAACTACGCAAGAAACACTGAACCAAATCATTGATAGCTATGATATGGGTCTGGTACTTGTTGACGTAAACTTCCAGTCTGCGCGTCCACCAGAGCAAGTGAAAGATGCGTTTGATGATGCAATCGCAGCTCGTGAGGATGAAGAGCGTTTCATCCGTGAAGCTGAAGCATACAAGAACGAAATCTTGCCGAAGGCAACGGGTCGTGCTGAACGTTTGAAGAAAGAAGCACAAGGTTACAATGAGCGTGTCACTAACGAGGCTCTTGGTCAGGTAGCACAGTTCGAAAAACTACTACCAGAATACCAAGCGGCACCAGGTGTAACGCGTGACCGTCTGTACATTGACGCAATGGAAGAGGTGTACTCAAGCACTTCGAAAGTGTTGATTGACTCGGAATCAAGCGGCAATCTTCTGTACCTTCCAATCGATAAGTTGGCGGGCCAAGAAGGTCAGGCAGACACAAAACGTAAATCGAAGTCATCTTCAACCTACGATCAAATTCAACTGGAGTCTGAGCGTACACAAGAAGACACTTCGAACACGCAGTCTCGTTCAACAGGTTCACGTCAAGGGAGATACTAAGAATGCGTAAGTTAATGATCCCTGTATTGGTAATCGCACTGGCATTAATGTTGATGTCTTTGTTTGTGATTCCTGAAGGTGAGCGCGGTATCGTGGTTCGATTTGGTCGTGTTCTTAAAGACAACAACGACATCACTCGAATTTACGAGCCTGGTTTGCATTTCAAGATGCCTCTGTTTGACCGTGTGAAACAACTTGATGCACGTATCCAAACGATGGATGGCCGTGCAGACCGTTTCGTAACGTCTGAGAAAAAAGACGTTATTATTGATACCTACGTGAAGTGGCGTATTGAAGACTTTGGTCGTTACTACCTAGCGACAGGCGGTGGTAATTCGCTAACGGCGGAGGCACTACTTGAGCGTAAAGTAACGGATGTGCTTCGTTCTGAAATCGGTGCTCGTGAAATCAAACAGATTGTATCTGGTCCACGTAACGATGATGTACTACCAGAAGATGCAAGTGCAGATGTTGTCGCAACTGAAGCGGCACGTGAAGCGCTTGAGATTGATGGTGAACGTGACCTAATCATGTCTGAAGTATTGAAAGACACGCGTGAAAGCGCGATGAAAGACTTGGGTGTTCGTGTTGTTGATTTCCGCATGAAGAAAATCAACCTGCCTGATGAAATCAGTGAGTCTATCTACCGCCGTATGCGTGCAGAGCGTGAGTCTGTAGCTCGTAAGCACCGTTCTCAAGGTCGTGAGAAAGCAGAAGTTATTCGTGCTCAAGCTGAGCTAGAAGTGGCAACCATTCTAGCTGAAGCTGATAAGACTGCTCGTGTAACACGAGGTGAGGCGGATGCTGAAGCTGCGAAGATTTATGCTGAAGCATACAACAAAGACCCTGAGTTCTTTAGTTTCCTACGCTCGCTACGTGCGTATGAGAAGTCCTTCAGCTCTAAGAGCGATATCCTGGTACTTGATCCGAAGAGTGAGTTCTTCCAATACATGAACCAGTCGAAGGGCGGCATGGAGAAATAATCTCAGCGTCAAATGAAACAAAAGGCTCCTTAGGGAGCCTTTTTTGTATCTGATGCTAAGTGCTAGCTCATCATTATGGCGATTACGGCTCCAGCAACCACTAGGCAACCACCGATACGACGCAGCTGGTTGTTGGGTTGTTCACTTAATTGAGCCACCATATTCCGCCAACCGTTTGGAGCAATGAGTGGTCCAATGCCTTCCACGATCAAGACGAGCCCAATCGCCAACCATATGGATTCAGACATACCGCTTTCCAGTCGAATAAAGAAAACTAAATACTATCAGTGATATGCTGATTTCAAAATGAGCAAAGCAGCAGGATGACATTCTGGTAGCAACTCTGTGAACAAAAAATGACTGCAAGAAGCGTGATTCGGTGCTAGAATCCATTTTTAACTAGCAATCAGACTTGGAAAGATGGGAAATAACGTAGTCGTTCTAGGCACCCAATGGGGTGACGAAGGTAAAGGTAAAATCGTAGACCTTTTAACTGAAGATGCAAAATACGTGGTACGCTACCAAGGCGGTCACAACGCAGGTCATACTCTCGTAATTGACGGTGAAAAAACCGTTCTTCACTTAATTCCATCAGGTATCCTTCGCGATAACGTAAAATGTGTTATCGGTAACGGTGTTGTACTATCACCTGAAGCTCTACTTAAAGAAATGAAACCTCTTGAAGAGCGCGGTATTCCAGTACGCGAGCGTCTTTTCATTTCTGAAGCATGTCCGCTAATTCTTCCTTACCACGTTGCAATGGACCAAGCTCGCGAAATCGCTCGCGGTAAAAAAGCTATCGGTACAACAGGTCGTGGTATCGGTCCAGCATACGAAGATAAAGTTGCTCGTCGCGGTCTACGCGTTGGCGACCTATTCGATATGGAATCGTTCGCTGAGAAGCTAAAAGAAGTCATGGAGTTCCATAACTTCCAACTCGTTAACTTCTACAAAGCTGAACCAGTAAGCTACGAAGCTGTGCTTGAAGAAGCAAAAGGCTACGCAGCGCTACTTACTTCAATGGTTATCGACGTAACTGACGAACTAGACGCAGCACGTAAGCGCGGCGATAAGATCATGTTCGAAGGTGCACAAGGTACGCTACTTGATATCGACCACGGTACTTACCCATACGTAACGTCTTCTAACACGACTGCTGGTGGTGTTGCTGCAGGTTCAGGTTTTGGTCCTCGTCACATCGGTTACATCTTGGGTATCGCGAAAGCGTACTGTACTCGCGTTGGTGCAGGTCCATTCCCGACAGAACTATACGATGGTCTAGATAAGCAAGATCCAATTGGTAAGCACTTAGGTGAAGTTGGCCACGAGTTCGGTGCGACAACTGGTCGTCTACGCCGTACAGGTTGGTTCGATGCTGTTGCTATGCGTCGTGCAATCCAAATCAACTCTGTATCTGGTTTCTGTCTAACTAAACTAGACGTACTAGATGGTCTAGAAGAGCTAAAAATCTGTACTGGTTACAAGATGGAAGATGGCTCTGTGCTAGAAGTTTCTCCGATGGCTGCTGAAGCATTCGAAAAAGCAACGCCAATCTACGAAACAATGCCTGGTTGGTCTGAGAACACATTCGGTGCTAAAGCGCTAGAAGATCTACCACAAGCGGCTCTTAACTACATCAAGCGTATTGAAGAGCTAACAGGTGTGCCTGTAGATATCATTTCAACAGGTCCTGACCGCAACGAAACTATCATCAAAGTTCACCCATTCGAAGCTTAATTGATAGCCGTTAAAGATTGCAAAAGCCGACCTTCTGGTCGGCTTTTTTGTATCTGAACAAAAAACGGCAGTGATTCTCATATGGCAAATTTTTGCCGCTGAGTCTAAGTCAGAGGCAAAAATTGTCTAAAGCTTAGCTGGTTTTTGCCGATAAGGTTATCAAGCAGAGGAGATCCTTCATCGATCTTTGGTTTCTTAGATACCTTAAAGAGTATGTTTATGAAGTTACGAACAGTGGCTGCTTCACTGTTATTGACCTTGGTAGCTACCACAGCGAAAGCCAATGTTGCTGATGTGGGGGCGCCAGTTCCTATCTACACCGAAGCAGAGCTGATAAAGCTTATTGAGCAAAATAAGCACTTACAACGTGTGCGCGCTGATAACTGCCAGCTGGTGGAGGATATCGTTGCTCGTGCGACTCGAATTAACTTGCCCGCTTATGAATTTCTGTACGGCGACATGTTGGCGTGGGGTGTGTGTGTCGAGCAAGATGTCGAACTGGGTCTTTACTACATCGAAAATGCAGCGCATCAGGGGTTACCAGCTGCACTAGAGCAGATCGGCCGATACTATTCGCGTGGCACTTTAGTGCAGCAAGATAAAGAACGAGCAATTCCTTACTTGCGAGAAGCCGCCTCAATGGGAAACCTAAATGCGCGTATTCATTTAGCCGAATTGCTCCTGCGTGATTACGGCAGCCCACTTGATTACGAAGATGCGTATCGTTGGTTATATAACTCTGTCACAGCAGATAAGCGGCAGCATAAGCGTATCACTGTATTGAGAAATGGCCTTGAGCAGCGCATGCCACAAAACGTTATTGCTCGAGCTAAACGGCGAGATACCTTTTGGTAACGTCCTATCAAGGCAAACAACTTCATACAACAAAGCCCACATAATGTGGGCTTTGTTGTTTCCCGAAGAGTAATCTTGAGCGATTAAACGACTTTGTGTGGACCGAAGCATTCGTAATGGAATTGCTCTTGTGGTACGCCAAGTTCTAATAGTTGTTTCGCTACGTGCTGCATGAACCCGACAGGGCCACAGAAGTACACCTGCACGTTATCTTGCTTTAATGCGGCTTCAATTTCATACAGATTGACAAAACCCTTGAAGTGGAAGTCTTCACCTAGCTTGTCTTCTGCCGTTGGGTGGTTATACCAAACGAGCGCGTTAATGTTTTCTTTCGCCGCGACTAGTTGGTTCACGTGTTGCTTGAAAGCATGCTGTTGACCATTTTCTGTTGCATGAACCCAAGTTACAGGTGCTTGATGTGCTGAGAGACTTTCTAGCATGGACAGCGTTGGCGTAAGTCCTACACCTGCAGAAATTAGAACAACGGGTGTTTGTGGTTCGGCATCCATAAAGAAATCACCGGCAGGGGCGGCAAGCTGCACTTTTTCGCCAATGTTCAGGCTATCGTGCAGGAAGTTCGATACTTTTCCTCCTTCTTCACGTTTTACCGAGATACGGTAAGTGTTCTCTTGAACCGCAGAAGATAGGCTATATTGGCGAATTTCTTGGTTTTCTAACTGGTCACTGTTGATATAGATGCCAAGATATTGTCCCGGTTTATACGGTGCCACTTTTTGGCCATCGGTTGGCTTAAACACAAAGCTGCAAATGTGTTCGCTCTCGATTTGTTTATCGACTAATTCAAATTCGCGTAGACCGCGCCAACCGCCTTCCAAAGCTTCATTTTGTTGGTAAATTTGTTCTTCGCGCTGAATAAATACATTCGCAAGTACGCTGTAAGCCTCAGCCCAAGCATCCAACACTTCTTGACCTGGATTAAATAACTCATCAATCGTCGCAAGTAGATGTTTACCAACGATTTGGTACTGATCTTCTGTGATCAAAAAGCTCGTGTGTTTATGCGCAATTTTTTCTACTGCGCCAAGTAGAGCTGGCAAATTTTCAATATTGGCAGCATAGGCGCAGATGGCGTTGAATAGCGCTTCACGCTGATCGCCGTTACGCTGGTTACTCATATTAAAAATATCTTTCAACTCTGGGTTATGAGTAAACATACGTTCGTAAAAGTGCGCGGTCAGTTTTGGTCCCGTTTCGGCGATAAGTGGTGCGGTCGCTTTGACGATCTCGATGGTTTGATTGCTGAGCATATGGGCTTCCTACTTTAAGTTGTATTTATAATGCATGTTTAAAGTTGTATCTCAAATGTATCTTTCGATCAAGAAAAGATTTACACTTTTATCGATAGCTCAAGTTTGGCGTTTTAGTGTCACCAGCGAGTTATTGAGTCGCACTTTGGGAGAGAATATGCAGTTAACGAGCTTTACTGATTATGCGTTGAGAACCTTAATTTTCTTGGCTTCGTTGCCGGAAGATGAGTTAACTAATATCACTGAAGTGACGGATTTATTTGGTGTGTCACGTAACCATATGGTTAAAGTTATCAACCGTTTAGGGCAACTAGGTTATGTCCATACCGTGCGTGGAAAAAACGGTGGTATTCGGCTGATGAAACCTGCTTCTGAAATCACAGTAGGTGGTGTCGTGCGAGATTTAGAGCCGTTAGATTTGGTCAATTGCGGCGTAGATTTTTGCCATATTACCCCTGCCTGTCGCCTCAAAGATAAATTGGCAAAAGCAAAAAGTGCCTTTTTGGCGGAGCTGGATGATTGCACGATCGAATCCTTGCTGAGCGACAATTCTGAGTTGTTGATCTTACTGGCTCGTCCTTAACTCATTTGCACGTCTAGAGTCGATCTCGATCATTCTTTTTTCAAAGCAATTCTGTAGCTTATCGAGAGACTCAGATATACTAGCCATATACCTTCCTTGCTAGATAGGCGTGCCTATGTCAGACAATATTCCAAACGATCCTTTTGCAGATCGTGAATCCAAAAATTACGAAAATCCAATTCCAAGCCGAGAGTTTATCATCGAGTTTCTAGAGCAAGCGGGCGTTCCAATGAATCGCAACGACTTGTTTGAGGCACTAAAGCTTGAGGGCGAAGAGCAATACGAAGGGTTGCGTCGTCGGCTACGTGCGATGGAGCGAGATGGTCAACTGGTGTTTACCCGCCGTCAGTGCTACGCATTGCCTGAAAAACTTGAAATGGTGAAAGGTTACGTGATTGGTCATCGTGATGGCCACGGTTGGGTGCGTCCAGAAGGCAGCGTCGGCAAGGATGATGATATTCTGTTACCGCACCATCAAATGAAGAACATCATCCACGGTGACTTTGTTTTAGTGCAACCTACAGACAACAGCAAACGCGGTCGCCGTGAGGGGCGCTTGGTTCGAGTGTTAGAGGAGCGTAATGATCAAATCGTCGGTCGTTTCTTCCTCGAATATGGTTATTCCTATGTTGTCCCTGATGACTCGCGTATCAGCCAAGATATTCTGATCCCAAATGAGCACAAAGCGGGTGCACGCATGGGTAACGTGGTCGTGATTGAAATTACTGATCGTGGCTCACGCTCACGTGGCATGATGGGTAAAGTGGTTGAAGTACTTGGTGAAAACATGGCACCAGGTATGGAAACGCAAATTGCGATTCGTACACACCAAATTCCTCACGAGTGGCCAGAGGCCGTCGATAAACAAATCGAAAACTTAGGCGAAGAAGTACCAGAAGAAGCCAAAGTTGGTCGTGTGGATCTACGTGAGTTACCACTTGTGACCATTGACGGCGAAGACGCACGAGACTTTGATGATGCTGTTTACTGTGAGAAGAACAAAGAAGGTGGTTGGCGTTTATGGGTAGCGATTGCTGACGTCAGTTACTACGTTCGCCCTGACTCTGCGCTGGATAAAGAAGCCATCAACCGTGGTAACTCGGTGTACTTCCCATCGCAAGTAGTGCCAATGCTACCGGAAGTGCTATCAAATGGTTTGTGTTCACTTAACCCACAAGTTGATCGCTTGTGTATGGTGTGCGAAATGACCATCTCAGAGACGGGTAAACTATCGGGCTACAAGCACTACGAAGCCGTGATGAACTCGCACGCTCGTCTCACATATAGCAAAGTGAGCGCGATTCTAGAAGGGGATGAGGAACTACGTGAGCGTTACCAGCCGCTTGTTTCTCATCTAGAAGAGCTGCACAAGATGTACAAAGTGCTGAAAGAAGCACGAGATCAACGCGGTGCAATCGAATTTGAAACCGTTGAAACCAAATTTATCTTCAATGCGGAACGTAAAATCGAAAGCATTGAGCCAGTAATTCGTAATGACGCGCACAAGATCATCGAAGAATGTATGATTTTAGCCAACATTGCTTCGGCATCGCTGGTAGAAAAAGCGAAAGAGCCTGCGCTCTATCGTATCCACGAATCTCCAGGTGAATTACGCCTGCAAGGTTTCCGAGACTTCTTAAGTGAACTTGGTCTTGAGCTAAAAGGTGGTTTAGAGCCTTCACCAACGGACTATGCTGATCTCGCGCGTCAAATCTCTGGGCGTCAAGATCAAGAGTTGATTCAGACCATGCTGCTACGCTCAATGAAGCAAGCGGTATACAACGCAGATAACGCGGGGCACTTTGGATTGGCACTGAAACGCTATGCGCACTTTACGTCGCCAATTCGCCGTTACCCTGACTTGTTACTTCACCGTGCAATCAAGTATCTGATTGCTAAAGAAGAAGGTCGTAATCAAGATCGCTGGACACCAACGGGTGGCTACCATTACTCGTTCGATGATATGGACTTTTACGGTGAACAATGTTCGATGACAGAGCGCCGTGCGGACGATGCAACACGTGATGTTGCGGATTGGCTGAAGTGTGAATACATGCAAGACCACGTCGGTGATGAGCTAGACGGTGTGATTGCTAATGTCACTAGCTTTGGCTTCTTTGTACGTTTAACGGATTTGCACATCGATGGTTTGGTGCATATTTCTACCCTTGCGAACGACTACTATCAATTTGATCCGATTGGTCAACGACTTATTGGTGAAAGTTTCGGTAACATCTATCGCTTAGGCGATGCAGTAAAAGTAAAAGTACTGGCTGTTAACCTCGATGATAAGCAAATTGACTTTGAATTGGTCGAAACAAGTCGTAAGCTACGCGGTGAAGGTAAGACTGCGAAGAAACGCGCAGCGGAAGCAAAACGCAAAGCGAAAGATAAAAAACGCGCTGCGACTCGCTCTTCATCGAAAGAAGGTGGCGCGCCTCGCGCAGTTCCTGCGATAGAGCCAACTAAGCGTCCAGAAGAAACGGGCGCAGTGAGTAAGCGCAATGGCCCCAAACGTGATGACGCCGAAGGCAAAAAGAAGCCTAAAGTGAAAAAAGCACGTAAAAAAAAGCCACACAGTAAGCCGAAGAAAACCAAGCGCACTAAAAAAGAAGCGTAGTAGGCTGAAGCGCCAGCTCAGTTCAAACTCGGCTGGCGCAGGCAATACGACCCGAACAACAGGTTAAACAATGAGTAACGAATTTATCTACGGCATTCACGCAGTGAAAGCGGTATTGGAGCGCGAACCAGAGCGTTTTATCGAGGCATACGTTTTAAAAGGTCGTCAAGATGATCGCCTGATGCCAATCCTAAATGATCTTCAGGTTTGTGGTGTCTCTATTCAACAAATGACGCGTAAAACTCTGGATGATAAAGCGCGTGGTGCAAATCACCAAGGCATCATTGCTCGCGTAAAACCAGCAAAACAACTGAACGAGAACGACATTGATGACATCTTAGCGCAGCATGAATCACCGCTACTGTTAGTGTTAGATGGTGTGACGGACCCGCACAACCTTGGTGCGTGTTTGCGTAACGCAGATGCGGCAGGCGCTGCGGCGATCATCGTACCGAAAGATCGTTCTGCACCAATGAATGCCACGGTAAGTAAAGTAGCATGTGGCGCTGCAGAGGTTGTGCCTTTGATTCGTGTAACCAACCTTGCACGTACAATGCGTACGCTACAGGAAAAAGGTATTTGGTTTGTGGGTACGGCTGGTGAAGCTACGCACGACATTTATCAAGCTAAGCTTACTGGTCCTCTTGCTATCGTGATGGGTGCTGAAGGTGATGGTATGCGTCGTCTTACTCGCGAAACCTGCGATGATTTAATTAAGATCCCTATGGCGGGCAGTGTATCAAGCTTGAACGTATCAGTGGCTTCTGGTATCTGTTTGTTTGAAGCGGTTCGTCAGCGTTTGGCTGCCCAAAAATAAGGCGAGCACACTAAGCGTCGCTGAGTGTGACACTGAGTGACATCAAGATTAAGCACACAGGATGGGGAACCATCCTGAGTTATTTTAGCTAGGGAATTTATGACCCAACAAGATATTAAATTGATTGCTTTTGATCTGGATGGAACACTGCTTGATAGCGTGCCAGATCTTGCCGTAGCGGCCGATCAAGCAGTTCAGGCGTTAGGCTATCCTTCTGTATCAGAAGAGCAGGTGCGTGATTACGTTGGTAATGGTGCTGATATATTGATTGGACGTGCATTAAGCCAAAGCATGACCATCAGCAGTGATTTGAGTGATGAGCTGCGTGCTAAAGCGCGTGAGCTGTTTGATGAATACTACAAGCAAAGCGGCCATAAGCTAAGTCACCTTTACCCAACAGTAAAAGAGACGCTTGAAGAGCTACACCAAGCTGGTTTTACGATGGCGATTGTGACGAACAAGCCCTCGAAATTCGTACCAGAAATTCTAGAGCAGCATGACATCGCCAAGTACTTCGTAGACGTATTAGGTGGTGACGCGTTTCCAGAGAAAAAACCAAACCCGGTGGCGCTGAACTGGCTAATGGAAAAGCACCAGGTAAAACCAGCAGAGATGCTGATGGTTGGGGATTCGAAAAACGATATCTTGGCGGCGAAAAATGCGGGTTGTGCTTCATTTGGTTTAACTTACGGTTATAACCACGGCGAGCCCATTTCAGCTTCGAACCCTGACGTAGTGGCGAACCGCCTCGCGGAATTACTGGAAGTCGTCGCTGTTTCTGCATAACGGCAACAAAAGATCTTCCAAAATACTTGTTAATGAGTACACTGAGTAAACCGTGCGCTAAAAGCCGCACGGTTTTTCATTTTAATTAGATTAAGAAGTCAAAGGAATCATTCTAATGAGCAAACCCATTGTATTGAGTGGTGTTCAACCGTCAGGTGAACTAAGTATCGGTAACTACTTGGGTGCTCTACGTCAATGGCAGCAGATGCAAGACGATTATGATTGCCAATACTGTGTAGTAGATCTTCATGCGATTACGGTTCGTCAGGATCCTAAAGCACTGCATGAAGCGACATTAGACGCACTGGCAATTTGTCTGGCAGTTGGTGTTGACCCGAAGAAGAGCACGCTATTTGTTCAGTCACACGTACCAGAGCATGCTCAACTTGGTTGGCTTCTTAACTGTTACACGCAAATGGGTGAGCTGAGCCGTATGACTCAGTTTAAAGACAAATCGGCACGTTACGCAAATGACGTAAACGTGGGTCTGTTTGATTACCCTGTGTTGATGGCAGCAGATATTTTGCTTTACGGCGCACACCAAGTGCCAGTTGGTAGCGACCAGAAACAGCATCTTGAGTTAGCACGTGATATCGCAACGCGTTTCAACAACATCTACTCACCAGAAAGTCCGATTTTTACCGTTCCAGAGCCGTACATTCCAACAGTCAATGCACGTGTGATGAGTCTTCAAGACGCGACGAAGAAAATGTCGAAGTCAGATGACAACCGTAAGAACGTGATTACTCTGCTTGAAGAGCCAAAGTCGATCATCAAGAAGATCAACAAGGCGCAAACAGACACCGAAACCCCACCAAGCATTCGCCATGATATCGAGAACAAAGCGGGTATCGCGAACCTAATGGGACTTTACTCTGCGGCGACAGGAATGAGCTTTGAAGATATCGAAGCCAAGTACAAAGGCGTAGAAATGTATGGTCCATTTAAGAAAGATGTTGGCGAGGCGGTTGTAGCAATGCTGGAGCCAATTCAAGCAGAATACCATCGTATTCGCGCTGATCGTGCTTACATGGATGAGGTAATGCAGCAAGGTGCAGAAAAAGCATCGGCTCGCGCCGCTGAAACGCTGAAGAAAGCATACAAAGCGGTAGGCTTTGTCGCTCGCCCATAGTCGCTAAGAATAGATTACAAAAAGCTCCACGTTGGTGGAGCTTTTTTTATACTTTTTACTGGAATGGCGTGTCTTTCATGCAACGTTCCATATCGTAATATTCAACACGTCCTCGAGCACCTAAAAAGGCGGACTTCACCACCATGCCTCTATCAATGAAGTAACTGAGCTGCACGCATGATATATCGTAGCTAAGTTCTTTAATTCTTGCTGGGATCCAGTAGGTTCCTGGTGTTCTTAGACGCTGGGTAAAAGTAATAACACCCTCGTCACTGACCTCTAACTCTTCAATTCCATCCAGCTCATTTTTGGCTGATTCGATGATGTTTTGATTCGCGGCAGGTTGAAGTGGCTCACTGGCGGTCAATTGACATCCCGTTATCAAGCCAAGTAAGAAGAGAGCTAGCACACTGCGTTGAATTTTTTTCATTTATCGTTCCTGGGTTTACTGCTAATGAGATCTTAATGTCTCGCGCAGGTGTTATATCTTTTGTGTATGAATTTGGCTAGTGAATAAGGAGAAGTTATTGAACAAATGATGAAAATTTTGAAGTATGAGAGTCATGCGTAAGAAAAAGCCGAGCGAATAATTGGTGACTTAAGTTTAGACATGGCTATAAAAATGAAAATCAAAGCTTTCTAAATTAGTGATTAATTATATTTTCATTTATAACAAAGTGAGCTTGGTTAATAAGCCACTTCACGAGCGATGTATTTTCTACTCCTTAACATGAAGTGAAAAAATAAACTGAGTAATTAATCTAAATTTTGATTTGTTTATCAATAGCGTTCTGTATTTATTACAAAAAATGTTTGAATGGGATGTTCTGGCATATTTTCTTACATTCACATGTGATTCATTTCACGGCTTTAATTGCTCATTCTTATTTATTTCATAAATAAACCTGATAGTAGACGCAAATGGTAGGCTCTGATCAGAGCTAAGTTTGCATTTACATAAATATCAGGTATGACAATGGACACGTTAATCAAACCCTCAATACTCGCACTAACCATCGCCAGTGCACTTAGCGCAAACGCGAACGCAGAGATTATTATTTCCCAGTATGTGGAAGGCGGCGCTTATAATAAAGCGGTCGAGATCGCCAATACAGGTGATACGGCGGTGACACTCACAGGCTATGAATTAGCAAAATCTTCGAATGGTGGCGGCTCGTGGGGCAGCACTCTTGATCTTAGTGACGTAACGTTACAAGCGAAGCAAGTGTATGTGCTTGCTCATGGCGATGCGAGCGAAGCAATAAAGGCGGTTGCGGATTACACTGATAAAAATGTAGCGAACTTTAACGGCGACGATCCGTTGGCACTTCTTAAAGATGGGGAAGTGCACGATATATTAGGTGTGATGGGGGACGTGGATTTCGCTAAAGACACCACGTTAGTTCGTAACAGTGATGCGCTTACACCTTCAACTACCTACCAATCCACTCAGTGGACAGCCTTACCTAAAGATAATATTGATGGTTTAGGGGAATTAAATACAACTGAGCCACCTGCGCCATTTGCTTGTGAAGTGGATGGACAAGAACCAGCCTTTACCACCATCCAAGAGATTCAAGGTGAAGGTGCTTCTTCTCCATTTATTGATGGCTACCCTTACATCACGACCGAAGATCACTTCGTAACTGGTGTGGTCAGTGCTGTAACAACAGGCTTAACTAAAGGCTTCTACCTGCAAGCACTTGAGAATGATGGCAACGACAAGACATCCGAAGGTTTGTTTATTCACACCGATGTTGCCGATACAGAGCTGAAAGCCGGTGATGTTGTTTGTGTGAAAGGGAAAGTACAAGAGTACTACAGCAACACTCAGCTTTCTTCTGATGCAAACAGTTATGTAAAAACAGGCACATCAAACGCCTCTTTGGTTACTCCGTTAACGATTAAGGAAGGGGAAACACTACGTGATGCACTAGAGCGTCATGAAGGTATGCAAGTTGAGCTCAGCTCGGCTAGCGAACTTTTCGTTACTCGTAACTTTTCTTACGATTATGACTCTCGACGCAACAACATGATGCTATCTCATGAAGCACCGTTGTTTAAGCCGACTCAATTGCATGCAGCAGAGAGTGACGCTGCGGTTGCCCTTGCCAAAGAGAATGCGGCCAACCGTATTTACTTGGAATCGGATAGCAAAGCGCCAAATGGTCAAATCCCATATTTCCCAACGTTTGCACAAGACCTAGATCAAAATGGCTCTTCAGAGCAGCACATTCGCCTAGGCTCTCGCGTCGAAGGCCTGCAAGGTGTAGTGAATTACAGCTACAACGAGTACCGCCTAATTGCGACCAATGAAGTCGATAGCAGCAACTTTGTCACGTCAGGTGATGACTTTGACGTTGCGCGTAAAGCGGCGCCAGCCATAGCCGATTCTGATTTACGAGTAGCGAGCTTCAACGTTCTTAACTACTTCACTTCGGTTGCTGACAGCGGGCACGACAACCCAACCGGGCAAAATCGTGGCGCGACAAATCTTGATGAGTTCTTGATCCAGCAAGCGAAAATCGTTTCAGCAATGAATAAGATGGACGCGGACATCATTGGCTTGATGGAAGTGGAAAACAACGGCTTTGGTGATGGCAGTGCTATCCAAAACTTGGTTGATGCTTTAAACGCTGAGATTGATGACGTGGAAGATCATTACACGTATGTCGAAATCGAAGAGCAAGACAAATACCAAGAGGAATACTTTGGCAGTGATGCGATCATGGTTGCGATCTTATATCGTGCTAACGCAGTAACACCAAAAGAAGCAGCAAAAGTCATTGTGACGCCAGAGCAACACATTGCAGAGAACACCATTACTCGTAAAGAGGGCACTGAAAGTAACCCTGCATACGACAAATATCAACGCCATAGCTTATTACAGACCTTTACAGTGAAAGAGACTGGCGAAGATCTTTCAGTGGTCGTGAACCACTTTAAATCGAAAGGCTCTGAATGTATTGAAGAGTGGATTGCTGGTGTAGAAGACTCAGAACCCGCGGATCTGCAAGGTAACTGCAACAACTTCCGTGTTTCTGCTGCGAAAGTCGTTGGTGAAGCGCTGAAAGATATTGATGGCGATGTGCTCGTTATGGGCGATTTGAACGCTTACGGCAAAGAAGATCCGTTACTTACCCTCACTGATTACTCAAAAGAGAAATACGGCCGTGATATCTACACTGCCGCTTACACAACCATTGGTGGCGGTGAGCTTCAAGTAGAGAAAACCAAGATTGAAAAAGGCTACGGTCTGCACAATTTAAACACCTTGCTGCATGGCGCTGATACGTTCTCGTACACCTATTCAGGTGAATTGGGGAACTTGGACCATGCATTGGCAAGCAGCAGTTTAGCGCAAAAAGTGGTGGCGATTGAAGATTGGCACATCAACTCCCTAGAAAGTAACTTGTTTGAATACAGCAGCAAATACACGGGTGACATGCCGAAGTACAAAGATGCGTTCTCAGCGTCTGATCATGATCCAGTGATTATTGCTATTGATTTGCCAGATGATGATATCGATTTACCGAAAACGGGTGAAAACTTAGCTATTGATGTACGTCTACCACCAACTGCGGTTGCGGGCGATATTGTGACAGTGAACTTAACAGCATCCACACAAGCGGCCGCGACAAGCAGTGATGCAAAAGTTTACTCGGCTAGCCAAACCTTGACTCAAACTGACATTGACGCACGCAGCGTGAATATTGAGTTTGAACAAGCGCCAGAACAAGGTAATTACCAGTTAGAAGAGAAAGTGACAGACTCGACAGGCAACGTCGTTAAGTTTAGCTCTGTTCGTGATGTCTCAATGACGCAAACTGAAACGGGTGCAGAAGGTTCGAAGGATTCAGATGGTGGTTCGTTTGGTTTTGGCGCGCTACTCGCGATGCTTGGACTTGGCTTACTACGTCGCCGCAACTAAGCCTTTATCTCCTAAAATACAGCTGTAAAGACCAAAGGCCAGCCGATGCTGGCCTTTTTATTGCACAAAGACTTGCCTTTCTAGTTTGGTGTTGCAAAATACCGCCCTTAATTGTCGCAAACCAGACAATCATCTCTTAAGTCTTGCCTAAACGGATTGGAGCAGCTGACACTCTATGTTGTTGATCATCGATAACTACGATTCTTTCACTTACAACCTCTACCAATACTTTTGCGAGCTTGGCGCTAGTGTAAAAGTCGTGCGTAACGATGAAATCGACATTCAAGGGATTGAAGCGTTGAACCCAACTCACTTGGTGATCTCACCTGGACCGTGTACGCCAAACGAGGCAGGTATCTCTCTACAAGCTATAGAATACTTCGCTGGTAAGCTTCCAATATTGGGTGTTTGCCTTGGTCATCAAGCGATAGCGCAAGTGTTTGGTGGGGAAGTCGTGCGCGCCCGACAAGTGATGCATGGGAAAACGTCACCTATTCGTCACAATGGTCGCAGTGTGTTTAAAAACCTGAATAACCCACTCACCGTAACCCGTTATCACTCTCTCGTGGTGAAAAACGGTACGTTACCCGATGTGTTTGAACTGACCGCATGGACTGAGCTGCCGGATGGAAGTATGGACGAAATCATGGGTTACCAACATAAAACTCTGCCAATTGACGCAGTGCAGTTTCACCCAGAATCGATCAAAACAGAGCAAGGTCACGAGTTGCTCGCGAACTTTTTAGCACGTAAAGCGATCTGATCGCGATCACTTTTCTTAACAAATCATTCATCTTTTTGCCGAGGTGAGTGGATTGCAAAACTATGCGGTTCATTCTGGCCTCTTTGTCTATTCATGTCTTTTAAAACCTTCTATCCCCTGTATTACATAACATTTATAAAAAATCGCTTCTCTATTTTACTTTCTTGATGCATAAATAGTCATAAGCAGTGATTAATGGAAGTTGCTTTCGAGAACAAAAAGAATAAATCACTATTGAAATGGTTAATTAAATGTAAATACAATGCCGCAATAGCTTAAATGCAAAACATTATTTGCTGGCAAAGAGAGCCGGTTAAATTCGCTTATCTGCTACGCATGCGGTATCAAGAAGGAATGTGCAATGACAACGGAAATTAAAGTAGAGCGCGGTTTATTCGATGAGGTAATGGTACCTTGCTATAACCCGATGGAAATGATCCCTGTTAAAGGTGAAGGTTCACGTGTTTGGGATCAGGAAGGTAATGAATATATCGACTTTGCTGGTGGTATTGCAGTGAGCTGTCTTGGCCATTGTCATCCAGTAAT
The DNA here is from genome assembly GCF_054064075.1 of Vibrio sp. JZG10. Taxonomy (NCBI): domain Bacteria; kingdom Pseudomonadati; phylum Pseudomonadota; class Gammaproteobacteria; order Vibrionales; family Vibrionaceae; genus Vibrio; species Vibrio sp. JZG10. The sequence goes on along the minus strand of NZ_JBSUGE010000030.1, from coordinate 22,587 downwards.
GGTAAACGCATTAACAGAGCAAGCTAACAAGCTTTGGCACTTAAGTAACGTGATGACGAACGAACCAGCACTTCGTCTGGCGAAAAAGCTAACAGAAGTGAGCTTTGCTGAGCGAGTATTCTTTGCTAACTCTGGCGCAGAAGCGAACGAAGCGGCACTTAAGCTGGCACGTCGTTACGCTGCTGACGTACATGGTGCTGAGAAATCAGAAATCATCGCATTCAAACAAGGTTTCCACGGTCGTACGTTCTTTACCGTAACGGTTGGTGGTCAAGCGGCTTACTCTGACGGTTTTGGTCCTAAGCCTGGTGACGTTACCCACTTACCTTACAATGATATCGAAGCACTACAGGCACACATGTCTGATCGCACATGTGCGGTGATGATGGAGCCGCTACAAGGTGAAGGCGGTATCGTGCCACCAACGCCTGAGTTTGCTCAAGCAGTACGTGAGCTGTGTGACAAACACAACGCGCTACTGATCTTCGATGAAGTGCAAACCGGTAATGGTCGTACAGGTAACTTCTACGCTTACCAAGGTTTAGGTATTACACCTGATATTCTAAGCACCGCGAAATCACTTGGTGGCGGTTTCCCAATCGGTGCAATGTTGACTACTGCAAAATTAGCAGAGCACATGAAAGTCGGTACGCACGGTTCAACATACGGCGGTAACCCACTCGCGTGTGCTGTAGCAGAAGCAGTTGTGAACGAAGTTACTAAGCCTGAAGTGTTGGCTGGTGTGCTAGAACGCGAAGCGATGTTCCGCGAAGGTCTAGAGAAGATCAACGCGAAGTACAACATCTTCTCAGAAGTGCGCGGTCAAGGCCTATTGCTTGGCGCTGCACTGAATGAAGAATGGCAAGGCCGCGCACGTGATGTTCTCGTCGCTGCAGGCAAACAAGGTCTAATGGTATTGGTTGCGGGTGCCAATGTCGTACGTTTCACACCATCACTCGTTATCACACAACAAGAAATTGAAGAAGGCTTGGCGAAACTGGATAAAGCGATCGCGACTTTAGTTTAAGCGCGATATCAGTTTCAACGTCAACGCAGACACCCCCGTCAAGGATCTCTGATGGGGGAATTGTTCCTACAATATAGTTAGGATCTTCTTGCATCTGGAGGGAGTATTGATGCTAGTAGTTCGCCCTATCGCGATGTCGGATTATGACGCGCTGCACACTTGTGCGGTGGAGTCTGGTCACGGATTTACATCTCTACCGGTTAACGAAGAACTGTTAACCAATCGAATCAAACACTCAGAGTACAGCTTTGGTAAGCCAGATGTGGCAGAACCAGGTGATGAAGGCTACCTGATGGTCGGCTTTGACTCTGAAACGGGTGAGGTTGCGGGTACCACCGGAATCGAAGCATCTATCGGCTGGGATGTCCCATTTTACTCGTATCACATTAGTAAAGTGGTGCACTCGTCACCAAAGCTTGGCGTCAATAATGTCGTCAAACTGCTTACTTTTGGTAACAACTACACGGGTAACAGCGAAATTTGTACCTTGTTCTTGCGTGAGAAATTCCGCCAAGGTCTGAATGGTCGTCTCATGTCGAAGTGTCGTTTCCTCATGATGGCTGAGCACCCAGAGCGTTTCTCTGAAACGATCTTTGCGGAGATGCGTGGTGTTTCAGACGACGCAGGCAACTCGCCGTTCTGGCAATGGTTACAAGAGCATTTCTTCTCCATCGATTTCACGCTTGCGGATTACCTGACAGGTATCGGCAAGAAAGGCTTTATTGCTGACTTAATGCCGAAGCTGCCTATTTACATCAACCTGTTGAGTCCAGAAGCGCAAGCTGTCATTGGCCAAGTGCATGACAATACTCGCCCAGCATTAAAGCTGCTTGAGCGTGAAGGCTTCACTAACCGTGGTTACGTGGATATTTTCGATGCGGGTCCAACCGTTGAATGTGACTTACGCAATATTGAATCGGTACGTCACTCGTTCCGTGCGCAAGTGAAAATTGCACAACATAGCAGTACGCAAGACTTCTTGATGTGCAACTCATCGTTCGAAAACTTCCGCGCAGCAGTCACCAAAGCGGCGTATGACGCTGAAACACAAAGCGTCATGATCGCACCAGACGTTGCGGATGCACTTTTGGTTGAGGAAGGGGATTTTGTTCGCCTTCTTCCGCAGTAACAGACGACAGAATTTAAGGATAGAAACAATGACACATTGGATTGCAGGTGAATGGGTACAAGGTCAGGGTGAAGCATTTACGTCTCTGTCACCTTACAACCAAGAAGTGATCTGGCAAGGCAACGGTGCAACGGCAGAGCAGGTGAATCAAGCGGTATCTGCAGCGCGTGAAGCGTTTATTGACTGGAAAAAACGCCCATTTGCAGAGCGTGAAGCGATCGTGTTGGCTTTTGCTGAGAAAGTAAAAGAGAACAGCGAAAAAATCGCCGAAGTCATTGCCAAAGAAACTGGTAAGCCAATTTGGGAAACGCGCACTGAAGCAGCGGCAATGGCAGGTAAAATTGCAATCTCTATTCGTGCTTACCATGACCGCACCGGTGAAGCGAGCCGTGAAGCGGCGGGCAATCAAATTGTGTTGCGTCATCGCCCACTGGGCGTGATGGCGGTATTTGGGCCATATAACTTCCCTGGTCACCTACCAAATGGTCACATTGTGCCTGCGTTACTAGCGGGTAACACCGTTGTGTTCAAGCCATCCGAGCAAACGCCTTGGACTGGCGAGCTAGCTATGAAACTTTGGGAAGAAGCAGGTCTGCCGAAAGGCGTGATCAACCTTGTCCAAGGTGCGAAAGAAACCGGTATTGCGCTTGCTGATGCGAAAGGCATTGATGGCGTACTGTTCACGGGCAGCGCGAACACGGGGCATGTATTGCACCGTCAATTTGCGGGTCAACCAGACAAGATGTTAGCACTAGAAATGGGTGGTAATAACCCGATGGTGATCTCTGATAAATATGGTGATTTGGATGCCACGGTGTACACCATCATCCAGTCAGCGTTTATCAGTGCTGGTCAACGTTGTACGTGTGCTCGTCGTTTGTACGTGCCATTGGGTGAGAAAGGTGATGCGCTCATCACGAAACTGGTTGAAGCGACGAAGAATATTCGCGTAGACCAACCATTTGCAGAGCCTGCGCCATTTATGGGGCCGCAAATCTCCGTTGCCGCAGCCAAGTTCATTCTCGATGCACAAGCGAACCTTCAATCACTTGGTGGTGAAAGCTTGATTGAAGCTAAAGCAGGAGAGGCGGCGTTTGTTTCTCCGGGCATTATTGATGTAACGGACATTGCTGAGCTACCAGATGAAGAGTACTTCGGTCCACTTCTGCAAGTGGTGCGTTACGAAGGGCTAGAAAAAGCCGTAGAACTGGCGAACGACACGCGCTTTGGTCTCTCTGCTGGTTTAGTTTCAACTGACGACCAAGAATGGGAATACTTCGTTGACCATATTCGTGCAGGGATCGTGAACCGTAACCGCCAGCTCACAGGTGCAAGTGGTGATGCGCCATTTGGTGGCCCTGGTGCGTCAGGTAACCTACGTCCAAGCGCTTATTACGCAGCAGACTACTGTGCGTACCCGATGGCATCAATGGAAGGTCAAGAGACTATCTTGCCTGCAACATTAAGCCCAGGTGTGGCGCTATAAGTTTTAATAACAGAGTCGCAACCATGTATTGCGGCTCACCTTGCCGGCGAATCATTTAGGTATGGGTTGTAGTGATCGTTGGCAGAACACGGAAAGTGAGCAAAGACTCGGAAAAGCGTGTTGACTGACTGGCATTTACCGTCACAGGTTGATGGCTGCTCGTTCATTATTCTGGACAACTTTTCGTTGTGAACGAGCAGTCAACTTCCGCTTACCTTTTAACTCTACATCTCGTAACAAGGAGTCGTTATGACGCCCGATGTGTTATTTGAATCGCTATGGCAAGATTACATTCAACGTCTTTGCCCTTCTGCTGCGAAAGTACATCAGCTGCTTCAAGAAGATGAGCCTCTGATTAATGATCATATAGCTTTACGTACCTTCAATATTGCGCCTCTTGGTATCGAAACCTTAGCTAAACCATTTGTAGCCATTGGCTACCAGGCATGTGGTGACTACGTTTTCGAAAGTAAAAAGTTGGTTGCTAAACACTATGAGCACCCTGATCCGAAGCAACCTAAAGTCTTTATTAGTGAGCTAAAAGTTGAGGAGTGTTCACCTGAGCTGCAAGAGATTGTGAAAAAGCTGGTGGCACAAGTCGATGCAGGCAAGCTGAACGATAGCGCATTCTTACATGGTGGACGCTTGTGGGATTTAAGCTTTGCTGACTACCAAACGTTGGCTAAAGAAAGTGAGTATGCATCATGGTTGGCTGCGCATGGTTACGGCGCAAACCACTTCACGGTGAGCGTTAACCAGCTCAATGAATACGAAGAAGTGAAGCAAGTAAACGATCACTTACGTACGGCCGGATTTACCATTAATGAAAACGGCGGGGAAGTGAAGGGCACTCCTGAGGTGCTGCTAGAACAATCATCGACCATGGCGGATAAAGTGGCGGTTCGCTTTAGCGAAGGCACTGAAATTATCCCTGGTGGCTTTTACGAGTTTGCTAAGCGCTACCCGATGGAAAACGGTGAGCTGTACCCAGGTTTTGTGGCGGCTTCAGCGGACAAAATCTTTGAAAGTACGAATGGTTAACTTTTAGGGTTAACCTTTCGGCTAATCAACTTGCTCATTAGTCTTTTGTTGCTCTGAGCTCAATGTGGTTACAAGACAAATAAAAAGCCACCAATGTCGCCATTGGTGGCTTTTATAATTTTGTTCGCGTCACTCTGGTTTGAGATTAACGAGTACCGTAAACCACGATAGTTTTACCGTGCGCAGAGATTAAGTTCTGCTCTTCTAACATTTTCAAGATACGACCTACTGTCTCACGAGAACAGCCAACGATTTGACCGATTTCTTGACGAGTGATCTTGATTTGCATGCCGTCTGGGTGAGTCATTGCGTCTGGTTGTTTTGCAAGGTTCAGAAGCGTCTGAGCGATACGACCAGTTACGTCTAGGAACGCCAGGTCACCCACTTTTTGGCTAGTTACTTGAAGACGACGAGCCATCTGCGCAGAAAGGCGCATTAGGATGTCTGGGTTTACTTGGATAAGCTGACGGAATTTCTTGAAAGAAATTTCAGCAACTTCACAAGGAGATTTAGCACGAACCCAAGCTGTGCGCTCTTGGTCTTCCTCGAATAGACCAAGTTCACCAATAAAGTCTCCTTGGTTTAGGTAAGAAAGGATCATCTCCTTACCTTCTTCGTCTTTGATAAGAACCGCAACAGAACCTTTAACGATGTAGTACAAAGTTTCTGCCTTTTCGCCCGCGTGAATTAGCGTGCTCTTTGAAGGGTACTTATGAATATGACAGTGTGAAAGAAACCACTCTAATGTTGGGTCGGTTTGAGGTTTACCTAGAACCATAATATCTCACTTCCTCTGCAGGGTACGCTTGCGCTATCCATATTTTAGCTAAGCCTGAATTAGGCCTACTAGAATAAGAGCACTTTTTATATGCTGCAAGCTCTCTTGTGTTTCGGTAAGAAATAGTATCCTTTTTCGAAAACGATTTCTTGATTTTAATCGTGCCATGATTGAGATTTTGTAAGCAAAACTGTGCACATGATCACGGTATGAAAAGTAAACATCTTCGCAGGCAGGTTTTTAGCCAATTTTCCCTGTTTCGATGAGCTGTTGTAGGATAGGCCGAACTATGAGCTCCATTGCAAAGCTCATCTTACCGCCTGGTACGACAATCGTGTTGTGGCGTGACATGAATGAGCCATCAATCATAGCCAGGAGATATGGGAAGTCGACTTTCTTTATCCCACGCAAGCGAATAACGACAAAGCTCTCATCCAGGCTTGGGATACCTTTCGCGTTAAGTGGGTTAGAGGTATCGACCGTTGGGACGCGCTGAAAGTTAATATGAGTGCGAGAAAATTGTGGTGTGATGTAGTTAAGATAATCGTCCATCGAGCGCACGATAGAATCCATTACTGCTTCTCGTGAATGACCGCGGTCACGAGTATCACGCACAAACTTTTGGATCCACTCTAAGTTTACGATTGGTACCATACCAATCAAGAAATCCACATGTTGCGCGACATTAACATCGCCATCCACAACACCGCCGTGCAAGCCTTCATAGAAGAGAACGTCACTGTTCTCCGGTAAGTCCTGCCATGGTGTGAAGGTACCAGGCATTTGATTATAAGGTACGGCCTCGTCAAAGGTGTGTAGGTAGCGACGTACGCTGCCTGCGCCATCGTGACCATATTTACGGAAAAACTCTTCCAATCCTGGAAAGTCATTAGCTTGAGGGCCAAAGTAGCTAATGTGTCGACCTTGCTCGCGCGCTTTACGGATTTCTATATCCATTTCAGGGCGAGTAAAGCGATGGAAGCTGTCGCCTTCAACCCATGCGGGTTTAACGTTCATCATATTGAACATCTTACGGAAGGCTTCAGATGTAGTGGTCGTGCCGGCACCAGATGAACCAGTAACCGCAATAATTGGGTGTTTAGCTGACATGACAAACCTTGTCGAAAATTACTTACCTGTAATGTGCAGTAGGCTGCTACTGCACGGTCGATAACCCACTATAGCACGTAACAATGCCTTGTCATTGAGTGGGGTACGGTAAAATGTGAAGGTTCTAAAATTTTGTTTTTACCTGAATATCGACGGTTTCGTGCAGTTCAGAGAACACGATAACCGCTTCGCCTTTTTCTAATTGAGTTTTTACTTGATCCACTTTGTCTTGCAAAGAAACCTCGACGGTTCCGTAATCCGTGCCTTCACGTAAGACGAATTCACGAATTAAGTTTTCCAATGTTTCTGGCGCAATGTCTTGCCATGGAATGATCATAAATACCTCGAACTTTTATGATGAGCGGCTAGTTTACTGCTTTCGCTGCTTGGATACAGCAGAAAGGTAATCTGCGGCAATACTTTCGTAATACGCTGGCAGCGCTTCTTCCAACCAAAATTTCGGCTTGAGCGCTGAACCTGTAAGGAAACCAACATGCCCACCGTGCTCAAAGAGACGGTAATCAATATTATCTGGCAGAACAAATTTCGGGATCACATCGTCGGTCATGAATGGATCGTCTTTGGCGTGAATGATCAGTGTCGGTAGCGTGATCTGTTGTAATTTACTTAAGCCAGAACATTGATCGTAATAATCTTGTGCGTCTTTAAAACCGTGCAGTGGTGCCGTGATCAAATCATCGAATTCATACAATCGTGTGACACGTTTTATTGAGTTGTAGGACAAAGCGAGCTCGCCATGCAACAAGTGATGTTTTTGCAATGCGTTGCGTTTGAGCGAAGAGAGTAGGTAACGGCGATATACTTTCGAAAAGCCTTGTTCAATACGGTTCGCACACGCTGCTAGGTCCAAAGGCGCTGAGATAATGGTCGCCGCGTTCAAAATGGGGTGGTCTTTGTATTGGGCTAAATAATTCGCCAACATGTTACCGCCAAGAGAAATACCAACCGCAACTTTGGGGTTATCAGGAAAGCGTTGCTCAAGGTGCTCTAAGAAGTGGCGAGCGTCAGTCACTTCACCAGAATGATAGGCGCGAGCTTTCTTGTTTGGCTTACCGCTACAACCGCGGAAATGCATCATCACCGACAGCCATCCGGATTGAGCAAATGCATTCATTAGGCCATTGGCGTAAGGGCTATAGAAGCAGCCTTCTAGTCCATGAAATAAAACAAAAATCGGCTTTTTTTGCGCAGGTTCTTGGGTTGGGTCCTCGCTCCATGCGAGATCGAGAAAATCGCCATCGGATGTATCGAGGGTTTGCCAAATCGGCGTAAACAACGCTTTTTTGCGAATAAAGCGCGGTAAAAGCGTTTGAAGATGCGGGTTTTTGATCCCGGCGGCTGCGAAAAATTGTGTCATACCTAACTGCTCTTATGCGGTTCTTCGGTGTCAGTTGAAGAACTTATTAATATAATCCTTTATAAAGATTATAGGTATTCTACAGATTTATGGGCGTTTTGGTGGGTGAATGTTTGGCACCGGAATAGCAAAGGCCTGTTGCAAATGCTCACCACCAAGTTGACGACAGTATCTCAGCGTGAGTGGGGCGCCATCATTTTTGACCAGCGTGAGCGAGTTAATGCAGTTCACCAAATCCGCTTGTTGCTGCTTTTCTAGTTGCAGCTCAAACTGCAAGGTTTCACGATATAAAGCGTCATTGACTTGAGACTTAAGATGGCGACGTAAGTCGCGAAAAGAGTGCAGTAAGGTTTCGCTTCGGCCCAGACAGCTTTGTACCAGAGGCCAGTCTTTTTCTTGGAAAATGAGTTGCTGCTCATCGAGCCATCTGAGCAGCAGGAGTAGGTTCACGTTGCCGTGATAATTGTTCTGCAATGATAAACACGCTTCTTTCACTTCTCGCACACCATAAAACTGCAGACTGAACTGCCAAAGGTGTTCTAGGGTGAGTGTGTATTCAGCGTGTTGATTACTCATTGATTAAACTCTAGCTCCATCTGCTCCAGTTCTTCCTGAGCAGACATCCATTCCATTTCAATTTCTTCGAGCTCTGCCTTACTAGAAGCTTGAAGAGCCAGCACTTGGTTAAGTTTAGCTTTATTTTCGGCTTCATACAGTGAGTTATCTGCCAATTGTTCTTCAGCTTCGGCCAGTGCAGCACCTAACTTATCCATTTTATTTTCTAATTGTGTCAGCGTTTTGCGAATTGGCGCCGTCTGCTTACGAAATTCTGCATCGCGACGTTTCTGCTCTTTTTTCGCTGCCGCGCTGTTGGCGCTATCTTTGGCTGGCTGTGCAGCTTGTGCTTCTTTGCGTTCCGCTCTTTGTTGCTCGGTTAACCACTTGTAGTAGTCGTTTAAGTCACCATCGAACGGCGCAACTTGACGATCGTGCACCAAGTACAAGTCATCGGTTGTAGCACGCAATAGGTAACGGTCGTGCGAAACAATCACCATGGCCCCTTCGAACGTTTGCAGTGCCATCGTCAATGCCTGACGCATGTCCAAATCCAAGTGGTTGGTTGGTTCATCAAGTAGCAACAGGTTTGGCTTTTGCCACACAATTAAGGCCAGCACTAAACGGGCTTTTTCACCACCCGAAAACGGTGCGACTTTCTCCAGTGCTTTGTCGCCTTGGAAGCCAAAGCTGCCTAGGTAATCACGTAGCTGTTGTTCGGTTTGATCCGGCGCGATCTGCATCATGTGTTGCAGCGGCGTTTCTTCTGGGTGCAGCGTTTCTAATTGATGCTGGGCAAAGTAACCTATTTTTACGCCTTGTGAGTAAGTCAGATCGCCACCTTGCGCGTTAAGCTCGCCAGAGAGCAATTTGATCAAGGTCGATTTACCCGCGCCATTACGGCCGAGTAGACCAATGCGACTGCCAGGAACCAAGTTCAAGCGGATCTTCTCTAAGATCAGGTTGTCACCGTAGCCTGCCGATACTTCATCCATCATCATGATTGGGTTTGGCAGCGCAGCGGGCTCACGGAATTGGAAGCTAAATGGGTTATCGAATTGAGCGGGTAACACTTTTTCCATGCGCTCCAAAGCTTTAATACGGCTTTGAGCCTGGCGTGCTTTCGAGGCTTTATAACGGAAACGGTCGATGTAGCTTTGCATGTGCGACATCTGTTTCTGTTGCTTCTCGAACATCGCTTGCTGCAGCACCATTTTTTGCGCTCGTTGGTTTTCGAACGACGAATAGTTACCCGTGTATTCGTTCAATTGTTGGTTTTCGATGTGAATAATACGGCCAACAATTGGGTCAAGGAAGTCACGGTCGTGCGAGATCAGGATCAGTGTGCCTGGGTAGTTTTGTAGCCAACGTTCAAGCCACATCACCGCGTCTAAGTCCAAGTGGTTGGTTGGCTCATCGAGTAGCAATAAGTCAGAACGGCACAATAGCGCCTGGGCTAAGTTAAGGCGCATACGCCAACCACCTGAGAATTGAGTCAAACTCCAACTCATTTGCTCTTGGCTGAAACCTAAACCGTCGAGCAATTCTGCCGCGCGAGCGCGAATGCTATAGCCGCCGATGGTTTCAATTTTACCGTGGATCTCGGCAACCAAGGTGCCGTTGTCTTGTGCTTCCGCTTCAGCCAACTGCTTTTCGAGCGCTCGGTACTCGCGATCACCATCAATGACGTATTCCAGTGCAGTGCGCTCTAGCGCTGGCGTTTCCTGTGCGACCCAGGCCAGTTCCCAATGTTGAGGTTGGCTAAATGAGCCCGCATCAATCGAGAGTTCATCTTTCAGCAATGCAAATAGCGTTGATTTACCGCAGCCGTTTTTGCCCACAAGACCGACTTTATCGCCAGGATGGATAGTCGCTGAAGCTTGGTCTAAAAGAGGTTTACCGCCACGCAGTAACTGAATATCAGAGAAGGTAATCATAAAGTTTTCATTCACTTTGCGCAGTGCGCGTTGCTTGGTTACATAGCGAAGTGGTTTCAATCGTTTTTAAAGCCACTTGGGTATATATCTAGCGGTGAATAGTAGGGGTATTGGCCGGAAAAGTCGATTGATTCGCTTTAATTGCATTATGCTGTACAAAAAAGTATAACAATTTGATAACGGATAAAAATAACCACAAGGACGACCATTTGGCTGTTGCACCGTCTATTCTCCCAAGAGTTCTGGTCATTTATGCTCATCCAGAGCCACATAACTCGATTGCTAATCAAGTGATGATTAAAAAAGCTCAGTCGCTTGATCACGTCACTGTGCACGATCTTTACGGTGTTTACCCTGACTTCTTTATTGATGTGAATTATGAACATGAGTTGTTGCTCACGCATGATGTGATCGTGTTTCATCACCCGCTTTATATGTATTCATGCCCAGCCCTGTTAAAAGAGTGGTTGGACCGAGTGCTGGGCAAAGGTTTTGCTTTTGGCGGAGGTTCGGCACTAGAGGGAAAATACTGGCGCAGTGTGATTACAACGGGGGGGAAAGAAGAGGCCTTTAGCGCGAAGGGGTACAACAAATATCCATTAGAGCAAATCTTACAACCGTTTGAACTGACGGCCGCCTTGTGTCAAATGCACTGGATTGAACCTTTGGTGTTGTATTGGTCGCGTAATGTCTCGGATATTGAGCGGTATGAGCACGCCGAACTGTATCGTCGGTGGTTGAACAATCCACTTGAAAACTGGGAAGCAACAGACCAAGGAGGTCAGTATGGCGATAACCAGTGAGTTTCTTCAAAGTAGTGTAGTCTTTCTCTCGGCCGCGGTTATTGCGGTACCGATTGCTCAGCGTCTCGGACTTGGCTCGGTTTTAGGTTATTTACTTGCCGGTGTGTTGATTGGCCCTTGGGGTCTTGGCTTAATCAGTGATGTTGATGCTATTTTGCACTTTGCTGAACTTGGGGTCGTGTTGTTACTGTTCTTGATCGGCCTTGAGCTAAATCCTAAAAAACTGTGGCAAATGCGAGGACCGATTCTAGGTTTAGGTGGCGCGCAGGTGGTGGTTACGACCGCCGTGCTAGGCAGTGTCGTCAGTATGTTCGGCGTAAGCATGCAAGTGAGTTTGGTGATTGGGATGGGGTTGGCGCTGTCCTCAACGGCAATTGCTCTAAAAGTGATTGAAGAGCAAGGGCTCAATGGCACCGAAACGGGTCAGTCTGGTTTTGCAGTATTGCTCTTTCAAGATATTGCCGTGATCCCAATGTTGGCAATGTTGCCCTTGCTTGCTGGCGGGCAGAGTGGCGGTAGTTGGTTGGATGTCTTCACGGTATTAGGCAGTGTGGTGGCCCTGTTGATTGGTGGCCATTTCTTATTGCGTCCACTATTTCGTTTTGTTGTGATGAGCGGCGTTCGTGAGCTCTTTACCGTCGCCGCACTATTGGTCGTGCTTGGGATTTCTGTCGTGATGCAAAAGCTCGGGCTTTCTATGGCTCTAGGGACTTTCTTAGCCGGCGTTCTGCTGGCTGAGAGTGAATATCGACATGAATTGGAAATCGCTATCGAGCCGTTTAAAGGTTTGTTGTTGGGGTTGTTCTTCATCGCGGTTGGCATGGCGGTAAATTTGGGGTTATTGGCATTACACCCTTTAGAGATTCTAGGCGCGGTGGTGGCTTTGGTGGTGGTTAAGGGCTTGGTTTTGTATGCATTGGCGAGAGCTGCCCGTGTCGGAGCCAAAGCGAGAAGCCGTATGGCCGCGATTTTAAGCCAAGGTGGTGAGTTTGCCTTTGTCATATTTACCGCAGCGAGCCAAGAGGGCATTTTATCCAAAGAGCAAGTGGCGTTTTTGTTGGTGGTGGTCAGTTTATCCATGGTGACGACACCACTTTTGCTGATGGGACAAAAAAAATGGTTTGCTCATACCCTGAATCAAGAAGAAGAGGGCATGACCACGAAAGTAGTGGATCGTCGGCCGCGTGTGATCATTGCAGGCTTTGGACGTTTCGGTCAGATCGTCGGACGTTTAATGTATGCCAATAAAATCAAAGTGACGGTATTAGAAAGTGATGCCAGCCAAATCCACCTACTGCGCAAGTATGGTTACAAAGTGTTTTATGGCGATGCTACCCAAATTGATCTTTTGCGGGCTGCTGGCGCAGATAAAGCAGAAGCATTGGTCATTTGTACCGATTCACCTGATGAGGTGATGGCCATCGTTGATATCTGCCGCGTGCACTTCCCGAAACTTAAGTTGCTAGCCCGAGCAAGAAGCCGTGTCGAGGCGTATCAGTTAATGAGCCACGGTGTCGAGAATTACTCTCGTGAAACATTTTTAGGGGCATTGGATCTCGGTCGCCAAGCGCTCGTAGAACTTGGTATGCACCCATATCAAGCAAAGCGGGCAGAAGCACATTTTCGTAAGTTAGATAATGCTATGCTTAAGGACTTATTGCCTCAGCACAATGAAGATAAGAAATTGGCTCAGAGAGCGAAAGAGGCACGCAAAGAGCTAGAAGAAATTTTTGGTCGTGAGATGGAGAGCGACCATCAGTCACCTAATCATTGGAAGTAGTACTTGAGCCAAGACTCAAGCTAAGGAAATAGCGTGAAAATCAAGAAACGTTTTATTGCCGGCGCTAGCTGCCCAAATTGCAGCCAGCAAGATACCCTGCGCTGGTGGATTGAAAATAATATCGAGTTAGTTGAGTGTGTCGAGTGTGAGTTTACTGAGCAGCGTAAACCGCAATCTGTAGAGAAAAATAAACACTCAGATCAGGAAATGATCGGAATTTTTAAGCCGGAATAATTGAACTTCGATAATTGATCCCCATAATACACCCAGATATCTCAGTACTTAACCCCATTCAGGTTAAGTCAATTAATCTCCCTGGAGTTAGTATGAAAATTGAAAAGAACGTTGTTGCAAGCCTTGCATACAAAGTAATGATGGAAGACGGTGTCGTTGTTGATCAATCAACAGCAGAAGCGCCTCTAGATTACCTTCACGGTCACAACAACCTAATCACTGGTCTTGAAAAAGAGCTTGAAGGTAAAGTGGCTGGCGACAAGTTCTCAGTAACGGTAGCTCCTGAAGAAGCTTACGGCGAGCACAACGATGCGCTAGTACAACGCGTTCCTGCGGACGTATTCCAAGGCGTTGACCAAATCGAAGTGGGCATGCGCTTCCTGGCTGACACTGACCAAGGTCCAATCCCTGTAGAAGTAACAGAAGTTGATGGCAACGAGGTGGTTGTTGACGGTAACCATATGCTAGCTGGTCAAACACTAACTTTCGAAGTAGAAGTTATGTCTACACGTGAAGCAACAGCAGAAGAGATCGAACACGGTCATATCCATCAAGCTGGTGGTTGTGGTCATGACCATGATCACGATGATGAAGGCTGCTGTGGTGGCGGTAGCTGTGGTTCTCACTAATCACAAGCTCCTTCACTAGATAATCTTATCTAGTAAAGCTTTGAAAAGCGCAAGTTGAGGTTTCAACTTGCGCTTTTTGTTTATCTAAGGTGTAGTGCATAGAAGAAAAGAACAACTCATGGAAAAAGCGATGACAAAACCTTTCTCGATTGCGATTCATGGTGGCGCAGGCACCATTTTACGTGAACAGATGAGCAATGAACTTCAGCAATCGATCTTGGCTGATTTGGAAGCGTCGGTAAAAGCTGGCTATCAAATTCTAGAGAAAGGCGGCGACGCTTTGGATGCGGTTGTTGCTGCAGTAAAAGTATTGGAAGACTCGCCTAACTTTAATGCGGGTAAAGGCTCGGTGCTGACCAACAACGAAATGGTAGAAATGGATTCCTCTGTCATGGATGGTCGAAACCAAGCCGCAGGCGCGGTCGCTGGTGTTCGTCATATCAAGAATCCAATTGAGCTCGCTCGTGACGTAATGCGAAACAGCAATCACGTGTTGTTGGTGGGTGAGGGCGCAGAGAAGTTTGCTTTTGAACAAGGCCATGAGTATACCGAACAGGATTACTTCTTTACTGATCGCCGTTATGAGCAGTTGCTGTCTATGCGTGAGAAAGGGCTGTTTGCTTTGTCGGAATCTCGCTACCCAGATGATCGTAAACATGGCACCGTCGGAGCCGTAGCGTTGGACCAACAAGGTAACTTAGCAGCTGCAACCAGCACGGGTGGCGTAACGAATAAGCAATACAATCGAGTTGGGGATTCGGCTTTGATAGGCTGCGGCACGGTGGCCGAAAATGGCGTCGTCGCGGTTTCGACTACGGGTGTCGGTGAGTTTTTTATCCGTAAACGTGTCGCAGAAGACGTCGCCGCGCGGATGCGTTATTTACAAGAAGATGTTCATACTGCTTGTGAGCATATTATTCAGGGGGAACTGAAAGAGATGGGCGGCGAAGGCGGTTTAATCGCAATTGACGCGCAAGGTGAGCTGCACTTTGCGATGAACAGCTCTGGTATGTACCGAGCTGGCATCAACACTCAAGGCGAGTTGAGCGTCAAAATCTACGCTGACGAATAGCTTCCTCTTGAGTGCCTCTTAAGTAATCAATACAACAAAGCCCAGAACACGTTCTGGGCTTTATGCTGTTTGAGCCTGCATTTTAATAATGCGGTGGTGGGGTTTCTTCTGACGGATCGGCTAAATTCGACGAGTCCATATTTTTTACTTTACCTACCACATATTTCATCTGATCGAGCATCTTGGTAATTTGCAGTTGCTGCTGCGATAAGGCGCCGTTCAGATCTTCAATAGTCTGTTCTTGGAACGCAAGCTGACATTCTAAGTCATTAATGCGTGCTTCCAATTGCTGAATGATTTTTTCTGTCATGATCCGTTCTCTAACTGCCAAGCTTGGGCAATACCTGCTGAAGTAGCAGTAATTACGCGTTGTTTTGAATCAAAGGCTGCATCATACACGACCGCACGGGGAGGGCGAGTGTCTTTTTTTGGCTCAACTTCAAATCCGCCAATCCGTTTTCCGGTTTGAGTATCCCATATTGAAACGCGGCCAGAAGGCGTTCCTGTCACTAACTGAGTTCCGTCGTCAGAAAATCGCGCAGTAGAAAAGATCAATTGGCGCGACCAACTGCTCAACTGTGTGACTTCTTGTCCAGTTTTTAAATCCCAAATTACCGCTTGGTTTCCGCCATCGGATGTCATTGCTAACTTGCCATCTCGTTGCAGGGCAACACGAACAACCCGTTGTTCATGTTCGAAGGTCCGCAGCACTTGTCCGGTTTCGGTGTCCCACAAATACGCTTTGTAGTCATTACCACCAGTCAGTGCGAAGCGGCCATTAGGAGAAATGGCGACGGAATTGACTTTTTCACGATGCGCAAGGAACTCCAAGCGACGTCCGGTGACTAAGTTGACGTAAATTGCTTTACCGTTGGATAACCCGAGCAGAACTTGCTCACCGTTACTGGTGATATCAACGTCGCGAATGAGCGCATCAGAAATAGACCAAAGGCCTTCGGATTGCGTCCAACCTAAGTCCCAAACTGCGAAGTTCATTTGGCTTGCTGTGACTGCATAGCGACCATTGTCTGAGATACGAATATGGGATACCACGTTGGCATCGGCATCGAGCTCACCCAGGTTGGCTAGTTGTTCATTTTGCTCTAGGTCCCACAACATCAAATGGTGTTGCTGAGAATAGAGCAGAGCAAATCGTCCATCTCTGCTAAGTGCGAAGCTCGTCGCACCCTGAGGCTCTATCGGCCAACGCTGCACTTCACGCTCGGCGAAAAAGCAACCATTTAACGTGGTGATGACAATTAAATATAGGAATAAATGAGAAATTCTTTGCATCACATCTAATAATCCGGTTTGTGTCTTAAGACATATAGCTAGTATATTGGTATAACGATTGTCTTCACTAGTCTCATAGAAGATTTGTGCACAACAACCAATGGCAAAGCCATTATTGGGAGAATTTAATGAAATCAGTTTTAAAAGTGTCGCTACTTGCTGCAACAGTTATGCTAGCGGTAGGTTGTCAGAAAGAAGAAACTAAAACAGAAGCCGCACCTCAAGCAGAACAAGTTCAAGCAGAAACCGGTAAAGCGGTTCACTTTAAAACCGACGACGATAAAGCGGCATACGCAATCGGTGTTTCATTTGCTAACTACCTAAGCACAAGCATCGACAAGCCAAGCGAAATCGGCATTAATCTTAACAAAGACTTGGTACTAAAAGGTATCGAAGACGTCTTCAAAGGCAATGCTGAATTGAATGAAGAAGAAACACGTGCAGCACTAGAATCTCTAGACAAGCGTGTTGCTGAAAAGATGCAAGCACAAGCAGCTGAGAAAGCAGCTGAAGCAAAAAAAGCTGGCGATGATTTCCGTGCTGAGTTCGAGAAGCAAGAAGGCGTAGTGAAGACAGATACAGGTCTTCTATACCAAGTTATTACTCCAGCTGAAGGCGAGAAGCCAAAAGACACTGATACGGTTCAAGTACACTACAAAGGTACGCTAATCGATGGTACGCAATTTGATAGCTCTTACGATCGTGGTGAACCTGCAACATTCCCACTTAACCGTGTAATCCCAGGTTGGACAGAAGGTGTTCAGCTAATGCCTGTGGGTTCTAAATTCAAATTCGTTATCCCGCCAGAGCTAGCATACGGTGATCAAGACACACCAAGCATTCCTGCTAACTCAACGCTAGTATTTGAAGTTGAGCTGCTAAAAGTCGAGAACGGCAACGCAGAGCAATAACAATAAGCAGCGATAAGTTATTGAAAAAGGTCCGTTTAACGGGCCTTTTTTGTTCTAGGTCACTAGTTGGTGAGTTTGCTAGGTTGATTTTCAAATTTTCTGATAAACTTACACCAATTTGTTGATTTTTCGCTCGAAGGCTTATGACAACTACAGAAACAATAAACGCGGAGATGTTGCTCGAAATGGAATCCGTTAACGTGATGCCGTTTACCGAGCACGACAAAATCATTTTAAGATCTTATGAGGCGGTCGTTGATGGTATCGCCAGCCTGATAGGTCCCTTTTGTGAAATCGTTCTTCACTCGCTAGAAGACTTAAATACCTCTGCAATTAAAATCGCTAACGGTGAAAACACGGGTCGCCAAGTCGGCTCACCGATCACTGATTTAGCGCTTAAAATGCTAAAAGACATCGAAGGCTCGGAGCGCAACTTCTCACGTTCGTACTTTACCCGTGCAAAAGGTGGCGTGTTGATGAAGTCGATCACTGTTGCTATTCGTAATGGTGAAAATCGCGTGATTGGTTTGTTGTGTATCAACGTCAACTTGGACGCACCCTTCTCGCAAGTCCTTCAATCTTTCATGCCAACGCAAGAAGCAAAAGAAGCGGCTTCCTCGGTTAACTTTGCTAGTGACGTAGAAGAGCTGGTGGACCAAACTGTTGAACGCACCATCGAAGAGATCAATGCGGATAAATCCGTATCGAACAACACCAAGAATCGCCAAATCGTGATGGAATTATACGACAAAGGCATCTTCGATATTAAAGATGCCATCAACCGCGTTGCAGATCGTCTTAACATTTCAAAGCACACCGTCTACTTATACATTCGTCAACGTAAAACCGAGGACGATGAAAAGTGAGTAAACTGACTTACACGTTGGTGGTGAACGGTCCTGTTTACGGTAGCCAGTCAGCACGCAGTGCTTATCAGTTCGCCAAGGCGGTGATTGAGCAAGGCCATCAGTTAGTGAGCGTTTTCTTTTATCAAGAGGGCGTGACCAATGGTACTGCTTTGAGTGTGCCTGCCAACGACGAATTTGATCTCAATAAGGCATGGCAATCTTTGGCAAAAGAGCATGGTGTTCGTCTAGAAACTTGTGTTGCTGCGGCTTTGCGTCGCGGGATCGTAAGTGAAGAAGAAGCGAATCAACATGGTTTGGTCCAGAGCAATCTAGCGGAAGGTTTCGAGCAAGCCGGCTTAGGTAGCTTAGCCGAAGCGATGTTAACCCAAGACAGAGTGGTACAGTTTTGAGTCAGCTAACTTATCTATTTCGTAGCGCACCGCATGGCAGTGCGGCTGGTCGTGAAGGTGTGGATGCACTGTTAGCCGCGTCGGCTTACTGTGAAGATATCAGCGTCATTTTCATGGGAGATGGGGTTTACCAGCTTCTACTAGGGCAAGAACCGAGTAAGATCTTGAGCAAAGATTATGCGCCGATGCTGAAGCTTTTCGATTTATACGATATCGAACAAGTCTTTGTGTGCTCAGAGTCATTAGCTCAGCGAGGTTTGGCTCAAGCGGATTTAGTCATTGAAGCTCAAGCGCTAAGCTCAGAGCAGCTCAAAGATAAGTTGCAACACGCTGGCAAGCTACTGTCGTTCTGAGGAAGTTATGCTACATATTATAAAAACGGTCTCCGCTCTAGAAGACGCCATGCCCTTATGCAGTGCACAGGATGACATCTTACTTATAGAAGATGCCGTGTACGCTGCTAATTCGCAGCATAAAGCGTTCTCCCACCTAAAAAACCGCAGTGTATTTGTGCTAGAGAGCGATATTCACGCTCGCGGTATTGCGAATCGTATCAGTCCATCACTGACGATCGTGAATTACTCAGGCTTCGTTGAGCTCACAGTTAAACAGGATAAATCGCTTACTTGGGATTGAACGTGATTTACTGTCGCTAAAGCTTTACGGATGAATTGTCCTAATTGAACAAAAAAGATCCGTATATTTCTTGACACACCTCTCACTGCTGCATAGAATTTTGCGTCCCTAACTGCAATGGTAGTTGGGGATAGATTTTTCACAAAGCTTACTTTCAAGTAAATCAGGAGCTAGTTAATGGCAACTATTAACCAGTTGGTACGTAAGCCTCGTGCAAAGCAAGTTGTTAAAAGCAACGTGCCTGCACTAGAAGCGTGCCCACAAAAACGTGGTGTATGTACTCGTGTTTACACTACTACACCTAAAAAACCTAACTCAGCACTTCGTAAAGTTTGTCGTGTACGTCTGACAAACGGCTTCGAAGTTACATCGTACATCGGCGGTGAAGGTCACAACCTTCAAGAGCACAGTGTTGTACTAATCCGTGGCGGTCGTGTAAAAGACCTTCCGGGTGTACGTTACCACACTGTTCGCGGTGCACTTGACTGTGCTGGCGTTAACGACCGTAAACAAGGTCGTTCTAAGTACGGTGTGAAGCGTCCTAAGTCTTAATGGATTCCGTTAAGTAAGGCCAAACACTAAATTATTTTTAATTTTTTGAAAAAACTGAAAAGTTTTGGATAAAACCTGAAGAAGACAACGGAGATAAATCCATGCCACGTCGTCGCGTCATTGGTCAGCGTAAGATCCTTCCAGATCCAAAATTCAAATCTGAATTGCTGGCAAAATTCGTTAACATCCTAATGGTTGACGGTAAAAAATCTACTGCAGAGAAAATCGTTTACACTGCACTAGATGCTATGGCTGAAAAGTCTGGTAAAGACCACTTAGCTATTTTTGAAGAAGCTCTTGAAAACGTACGCCCTGCGGTAGAGGTTAAATCTCGCCGTGTTGGTGGTTCAACTTACCAAGTACCTGTAGAAGTACGTCCGGTTCGCCGTAACGCACTTGCTATGCGTTGGTTGGTTGAAGCTGCGCGCAAGCGTGGTGAAAAATCTATGGCTCAACGCCTAGCAGCTGAAATGCTAGACGCGTCTGAGAACAAAGGTACTGCGGTTAAGAAACGTGAAGACGTTCACCGCATGGCTGACGCAAACAAAGCGTTCGCTCATTACCGCTGGTAATACCTTCTGTGCTGCGAGGTTCTCTCGCAGCACTTTTCTATACTCTAAGGTACACCTTAGTAAGAGGATACAATCGTGGCTCGTAAAACTCCTATTGAGCGCTACCGTAATATCGGTATCTGTGCTCACGTAGATGCAGGAAAAACAACCACAACTGAGCGTATTCTGTTCTACACTGGCCTTTCTCACAAAATCGGCGAAGTTCACGATGGTGCAGCAACCATGGACTGGATGGAGCAGGAGCAGGAACGTGGTATCACTATCACATCCGCTGCGACTACTACATTCTGGCGTGGTATGGAAGCACAGTTCCCTGAGCATCGCGTAAACATCATTGATACCCCTGGACACGTTGACTTTACTATCGAAGTAGAGCGTTCTCTTCGTGTACTTGATGGTGCTGTGGTTGTGTTCTGTGGCTCATCTGGTGTTGAACCTCAGTCTGAAACTGTATGGCGTCAAGCAGACAAATACCACGTTCCACGTTTGGTATTTGTAAACAAGATGGACCGTGCGGGCGCAGACTTCCTACGCGTTGTGGACCAAATTAAAAATCGTCTTGGTGCGAATCCTGTTCCAATCCAACTGAACGTTGGTGCAGAAGATGAGTTCAGAGGTGTCATCGACCTTATCAAGATGAAGATGATCAACTGGAATGAAGCCGATCAAGGCACTTCGTTTACTTACGAAGACATCCCAGCTGACATGATCGAACTTGCTGAAGAGTGGCGCAACCACATGGTTGAATCCGCTGCTGAAGCTAGCGAAGAGCTGATGGACAAGTACCTTGAAGAAGGTGAATTGACTGAAGCTGAGCTCAAACAAGCTCTACGTACTCGTACACTAAACAACGAAATCGTACTGGCCACTTGTGGTAGTGCGTTTAAGAACAAAGGTGTTCAAGCGGTACTAGATGCTGTGATCGAGTTCTTGCCATCGCCAGTTGACGTACCTGCAATTAAAGGTGTTGACGAAAGAGAAAATGAAGTTGAGCGTCACGCTGACGACAACGAACCATTCTCTGCGCTAGCATTTAAGATCGCGACTGACCCATTCGTGGGTACGCTAACGTTCATGCGTGTTTACTCTGGTGTTGTAAACTCCGGCGACGCTGTTTACAACTCTGTAAAAGAGAAGAAAGAGCGTTTCGGTCGTATCGTTCAGATGCATGCGAATAAGCGTGAAGAAGTGAAAGAAGTTCGCGCTGGTGATATCGCTGCTGCTATCGGTCTGAAAGACGTGACGACAGGTGACACACTGTGTGATCAGAACCACAAAGTGATTCTAGAGCGCATGGAGTTCCCTGAACCAGTTATTCAGATTGCTGTAGAACCTCGTTCTAAGGCAGACCAAGAGAAAATGGCTATCGCGCTAGGTAAACTGGCTGCGGAAGATCCATCATTCCGCGTGGAAACGGACGACGAATCAGGTCAGACTCTGATCTCAGGTATGGGTGAACTTCACCTAGACATTATCGTTGATCGTATGAAGCGTGAATTCAGCGTTGATTGTAACGTTGGTAAACCTCAGGTTGCTTACCGTGAAACCATTCGTGGTAAAGCGGAAGTTGAAGGTAAGTTTGTTCGTCAGTCAGGTGGTCGTGGTCAATACGGTCATGTGTGGGTCAAACTTGAGCCTTCTGAACCTGGCGAAGGTTTCGTATTCGTAGACGAAATCGTGGGTGGTGTGATTCCTAAGGAATACATCAGTTCGGTATCGAAAGGTATCGAGGAACAAATGAATAGTGGTGTTCTAGCGGGTTACCCTGTACTAGATATTAAAGCTACACTATTTGATGGTTCTTACCACGATGTAGACTCAAGCGAGATGGCGTTTAAGATCGCTGGCTCGATGGCATTCAAGAAAGGTGCACTAGAAGCACAACCTGTGATTCTAGAACCAATGATGAATGTCGAAGTAACCACTCCGGAAGACTGGATGGGTGACGTTGTTGGTGACCTAAACCGTCGTCGCGGTATCATTGAAGGCATGGACGAAGGTGTGGCTGGTCTTAAGATCATCCGTGCTCAAGTACCACTATCTGAAATGTTCGGTTACGCAACTGATCTACGTTCTGCAACTCAAGGCCGTGCGTCTTACTCTATGGAGTTTCACGAGTACGCTGAAGTGCCGAAAAACTTCGCAGATAAAATTATTGCAGAGCGTGGTTACTAATTGACGATTGAACTACAAAAAGTTTACGACTTTTTGCGAGATCAGGGCGTCCAAATATTGCGCTAACGGGCGTTGGCGCATAAAATAACAATTTCTGGCGCGTCGTCGATCAATAATGATCACGACGAATCATAACTAGGAAGGAACACGATCGTGTCTAAAGAAAAATTTGAACGTACGAAACCGCACGTTAACGTTGGTACTATCGGCCACGTTGACCACGGTAAAACA
>NZ_JBSUGE010000029.1:0-50522 GCF_054064075.1 Vibrio sp. JZG10 | reverse complement strand
TAACGCTGAGCGGTCATCGCTGATACGTTAGTGTTTACATTCACTGCCATGGTGATTTCTCCAATTGATTTTCCGGTGTAGCGGTTTCCGACGTCTCGGAAAACCAAGTAGTTCTCTCAAAGTTACCTCTATTAACGACACCAAATTCAGAAGCTTTAGAAAAAAATTTAAAAAAATAACATTGCGAGATTTGGCTAAAAAAATTGAAGAAAAGTAAGAAAAAGTGCTCAAGTTTCCACAAATCGAGCCGAGAGGGCCAAATTGTATAGAAAATCAGCAAAAGGAAACAATTGAAGGTAAGTTCGCAGACGATAGACGTGAGAATTAGAAAAGAAAAAGCCCCTTTTCCTTTGAGAGAACTGGGGCTAGGTTGGTCGCCAGAGCATATGTGGAGATCAAGAGAAATGAACACATTTCCGGCATACCGAGTGCAACTTTACATTGAAAATGATTGGCAGGTGAGAGATGAGAGAGCCGCTCATTCTATTATAAAGTTGCTTGCCAAAAGCCTGCATTCCCATCCACGTCTGAATGTATTGAGTACAGGCTAAGTAAACTACTGCAATAGTGACATTGCAGAGTTTGGCAACTGTTTCGCTTGAGCAAGAATTGATGTACCTGCTTGTTGCAAAATTTGTGCTTTGGTCATTTGCGTGGTTTCTTTCGCAAAGTCCGTGTCTTTAATTCGGCTGTTTGACGCGTCAACGTTTTCTTGGATGTTTGCCAAGTTGTTGATGCTGTGACTCAGACGGTTTTGCTTCGCACCCAAGTCCGCACGTTGTGAATCCACGTATTTCAGTGCCGAATCCAGCACAGAGATAGCGTTTTGAGAACCTTGTACGGTTGTCATATCAATATCTTGTACTGATGTTCTAAGAGGTTCATCGCTCAAACCAAGCTCAGACGCCAATCCACCCGAAATTGAAATCTCACCCTGAACGTTTGGATGTGCAACAAAAACTTGTAACTTGCCATCTTCACTTACAGACGCGTTGATCATATCAGACTGACCATTAATGTACGTAGCAAGCTCTTCGATGTCGTCACCTGCTTTTGCATTAATGTTGATTTCTAGATCATCGACATTGCCGTCTTCGTCTTCACCCATGCCTGGCAAAGTGATTTTTAGGTCCGATTTAGCAGGGTCAACGCCCCAATCTTTATCTTTACCATTTTCCGATAAGAAGGTCACACCGCCCATGCGAGTATCGTCCGCACGAATGCTGGTTAGCCCCATGATCATTGCTTCACCTGAGCTCGCACCAATCTGGAATGCCGCTTCACCGAATGAGCCGTTCAATAGACGACGGCCACCGAATGACGTGGTTTCTGCGATACGGTTTAGCTCGTCAATCAATGCCATTGACTCTTCGTTGATCGCCTGACGCTCAGCCGGAGAGTTAGTACCGTTCGATGATTGAATAGCAAGGTCACGCATACGTTGCATGACAGATGTTGCCTCATTCATCGCACCTTCAGCGGTTTGTGCAATCGAGATACCATCGTTCGCGTTACGCATTGCGACATCTAGACCACGAGACTGTGCAGTTAAGCGGTTAGAGATCTGTAGACCTGCCGCATCATCTTTTGCACTGTTAATCTTATGTCCTGAAGATAAGCGCTCCATCGACGTGTTTAATTCGTCAGTCGCTTTGTTTAGGTAACGCTGCGCGGTCATCGCGGAGACGTTAGTACTAACTGTTACAGCCATTTTGCTCTCCTTTTGAGTTCGCAAGCTTTTGCGAAGCGGCCAGCTTTACTCTCATTTGGATAAGCACTGACCGTAAAAATTACTTGCTAAATCTGCCTTAAACGCAGGGTTTAGAATCTCTAAATCTGTTCTGATATTTTCAATACAATTTGTGTGCCAACTTATAAAATTTATTTCACCGCTTTTAAAAGAAGCACATAAACAATAAGTTAGCGTTATCACTAAACCATTTCCGGATAATGAGGCTCATCTTGCTTCATGGATATTGACCGCTACTTTGTTGCCGCCCGACTTGCCTTTCGCGTCATTGCCGCTTTGGGTAAAATCGTGCCGCATAGCCTGACTCTTAATTTACGTCGATTTATCGCACTTAAGGCTTTGCACATAAGGCATCAAAAATCAGACAGTGTGTCTTAAGTCAGACTAAATATAGTTAAACAGAGTTAGATCTTTTGTCTTACCGAATGCTTGTTGCGATGCCTGTAACGCTCGCGAGTTTTCACTGAACTCGATAACGGCTTTAGAATAATCCAAATCCTCAAAGTTGCTCTTCGCTTTCGCCAGAGACAAATTAAAGTCTTCGTGGTTTTGCTCTTGGATATCGAGCGTGCTCAATCGAGCGCCAGCATCAGTACGCGCTTTATTCAAATGGATAAAAGCAGCGTGAAATTCTTCTGTCATTTGGTGCAATTTGGCGGTCGCCGACGTATCCGACACCGATTTATCTGACCACGCCATTGCATCCTTGAAGGTATCGAAAATGCTGAACTCTGCCCGCTTTTCGATCTCGATGCTGTCGCCAGGCGTAATTTGACCTTTTACGTGCACTTTCAGGCCTTTGTACTCAATGCCTTTTTCTGGAGAAAACTCATCGGCATCCACGACTTTGCCGTTACGCTCTAGTTGGTAACCAAATTTGCCGTTGTTCATATCGACAAATGTCACGCGATACGCCGCATCATCCTTCGTATCAACGTTAGTGGCTCTGTTTAATAGCAACTCAGAACCGTTTTGTAGATCGTAATTCGGCTGATAATCGCCAAATGGGTTTGGTATCTCCATAAACAGCTTGCTGCCAGGATCGTTCATTGGCATCTCAAGCATGCTGGAGACTTTCATTTTGCGCTGGTAATCGTCTCCAGCGTACTGAACACTACCGTCTTTATCGCGATAGAATGGTTGGCTTTTTGGCTTAGTGCCAGCAAACACGTAGTTACCAGATTCATCTTGCGAGTTCACTAAGTTAAGGAAGTTGTTCGCAATCTCTTCTAGCTCACGCTTCTTTGCTTGTCGGTCTTCCGCAGAAAACGCACCGTTAATCATCTCCATCGTTAAGCGCTTCGACTCGTCGGCAAAGTTCTCTGCATTGGCAATATTAACTTCGTGGTTTTCTAGACGATTACGCACCAACACTATCGAGCTAAGATATTGTTGTAGCTGTTCTTGTTGCTGACTAATATTTTGAATGTAATGCGACGCAAGGGGATCGTCGCTAGGTTTCAGTAACTTTTTCCCTGAAGCAAGTTGCTCTTGGTTATGGTGAACCTTATTTTCTTGACGACGCAAATCATTTTGTACGGACTGATAGTTATGGAAACTAGAAATTCGGGTTAGCACTTATCTCTTCTCCTTACCTCAGTTGTAAAATGGTATTGAAGGTGTCATTCGCCGCTTGCATCACACGTGATGAAGCCATGTACGCTTGTTGAAACTTCATCATGTTGGCCGCTTCTTCATCGAGGTTAACGCCAGAGATAGAAGCAACGCGCTCTTGTGCCGCCTCATGCTCTAAGCGAGCGACAGAAGCTAATCGGTTTGCTGTAGAAGATTTCAATCCGACTTCGGTATTGAGGTTGTGATAAACATCAATCAAAGTACTGGATTTTCCATCCATCATCTTGTCTGTTTGGATCTTCTGCATTTTTCTCAAGTTGCCGTTACCACCTTCAGAAGGCACCAAGTTTGCGGTGAATTTATCATTCATCAGCGCGCCTTCGCTCAGCTCAAATACAGTCGCATCGCCATTTTTATACAGCGGATGACTTTTCGGCACTGAGATTTCAATCATCGGGTTATCTTTGTCTAGCGGGTATGAGTATTTGTCCGATAGCAAATTGCCTTTGTTGTCCGTGATCTTTAACCATGGCTTATCATGTTTCTCGTCGGCTGGTTGTACGGTGACCTCAAACTCTTTAACATCCCCCGCCTCACGAATTTTGAACTTGGCGTTACCTTGAGCAAAAGTGGTTGAAGCTTCATAACTTTGCGCGGCAATGGCTTTTGCATCATTGGTTTCCATCTTGATGATGGCTGCGCCACTTCGTGTTGGGCGCAATAATACGCGCTCACCAGCGGCAAGACCTTCACCGATTTGCACTTTCATACCATCCAGAACAAACGAAGAATCTGATTGATCAATGTTCAACGACATTTGCTCACCTTTCGGTGTTGTCACGCTATACTGGTCGCCATCATAACGTAGCGAATATTCACCACCTTTGATCGCTGAAATATCATCAATGTAAACCGCAACATCAGCTTGAGAGTCAGGCGCAGCAAAAACTCGAGATTTTGCCACCAGCTCAGAGTTCACGTCGGTAAATACGTCTTTACCTATCTTACCGTTAAGATCCAGACCTTGAGATTGCAGCTGATTAATTTTGTAGGAGAAACCCGTCGCTAAACGGCCCATTTCATCTTGCAGTTGTGGAATGTGTTTGTCGCGCATTTCAAGCAAGGCACCGATTTTGCCATCCATGTCGTCAGACTTGATCGCTTTAATGCCATCCCCTTCCACCATTGCTAATCGTCTTTGGTGAACATCAGGATAGCCGTCAATCATTTTGAGCTGGCTTGCTTCCGTGCCAGAAACTAGCGTGTGTCCATTGCCGATGTGAACATTAAATCCTTCCGCATTTTTGCGTGGGGTTACGGTTACTTTGGTGTACTCAGATAGCTCAGTAACCAGCTTTTCATGCTGGTCCATCAAATCATTGTGTGGACCGGGTGTGCGCATCATTAACCGATGCACATCGCGGATTTCCAAGGCAAGTTGGTTCACGCGTTCAATGCCCATATCCAATTTTTTATTGGTCACGTCAGATTGCAACCGCACAGTTTCATGGAAGTCATTTAATGTATCAGAGAAGATTTTCGCCTTTTCCAATACCACTTTCCGTGCCCCCAAATCGTTCGGGGTATCTGCCATGGTTTTGACCGCATCGAACCACTCGTTCAAGTTCTCTGGAATTTTCTTAGATGCAACTGAGCTCAACATGCTAGAGAGCATATCAAGATTGTCTTGGGTATCCGTTTTGTTGGCATTGTTGGTTGACGACAAGTTCAGTTCATTCACGGCAAACTGATCCCACGAGCGGCGAACATTTTCCACATGCACACCCATGCCGTAGGTAGAACCACCAAACATGCGCGGATCATTCGTACCTTGGATAACAGACTGGCGGCTATAACCCTCTGTATTAACATTAGAAATGTTATGACCAGTGGTGTTTAATTGTCTCTGAGCAGTAAGCACACTTTGAGTACCTACATTCAGAAGATCTGACGCCATACATGCCCCCAAAAACGAAATAAAATCGGCAAAACCGAACACCTAGACACATCAAAGCAAAAGGTGTGCCAAATAAAATAGAGGTATGAATGTTCAGAAAAAGTAAAGGCTTGCACTGTGGCAAGCCTTCGAAAACAACATGAACTAACGAAGAGTAAATTACATACTTTCGATTTTCTGCTTCACCTGCAGGACTTTGTCTGCGTAATTCGGATCGGTCGCGTAACCCGCGCTGTGGATGCCGCGAATGAAGGACTCTGAATTCCCTCGCTGTTGCAATGCCGTCTCGTAACGTGGGTTGTCATTTAAAAAGCGCACAAAGTCATTAAAGCTGTCTTCGTAATTTGAGTAGGCGCGAAACGCTGCCGTCTCTTTCACTGGCGTATTATCGTGGAACTCTAGCGTTTGAGTCGTCACTTTGTCACCCTGCCAGCTTCGATCTGCTTTGATGTTAAATAAGTTGTTGCTGCTGCCACGCGCGTTCTTCACGACCTTTTGTCCCCACCCGGTTTCCAAAGCCGCTTGCGCAAGTAGCAGAGATGGCTCGACACCTAGGGCTTTCGCAGCTTTCTCCGCATATGGCTTCATCGAGCTAACAAAAGATTCTGGCGAATCGAATCGAGTTGGTTCATTGCTTGGTCGAGATAGCTGACCAGATTCAATCAAGCGCTGTTCAATCTCACGCGCTTTTTTCGGGTCAACACGACGATATTCCACGGCATTATTTGCCGCATCACGCATTGCCGTTTCACTCTTGTCGTTACCTTGCCCAGCCGTTAATTGCTTAACAATCATATCGGCCAAGCCCATTGAACCAGACGAACTGAGCTCACTCGCCATCTGCTCATCCAGCATTTGTCGATAGAACTTCTCGTTCTGGCTGTTCATCATGTTGGACTCAAAGCCCTCATTGGCTTCTCGCATGGATTTCAACATCATGGAGGTGAAAATAGATTCGAACTGACGAGCCGCTGCACGCAGTGCTTCTTGCTCGCCATCTTTACCTTCCTTCACTGCTTTTTGACGCAAGGTATCCAGCGAACTGATGTCATGAATAAAACCAATGTCGTTAGGATTGTTCATTATACCTACCTCCTAACCATTAAATGATGATCAACTGGCCTTCAATGGCACCAGCTTGTTTCAATGCTTGCAAGATAGCCATCAAATCCGACGGCGCTGCGCCGACTTGATTCACTGCACGGACCAAATCATCCAACGTTAAGCCTGGCTCAAACTTAAACATCTTGCCCTGCTCTTCGCTAACTTCGATATCCGAGTCTGGCACGACAACGGTTTGCCCACCAGAAAAGCCGTTAGGTTGGCTAACATTCAGGTTTTCTTTGATCGCAACCGTCATGCCACCATGCGTTACCGCAGCAGGTTTGAGACGAACATGTTTACCAACTACGATGGTACCCGTGCGAGAGTTAACGATGATTTTGGCTGCGCCATCTGCTGGGTCGAACTCTAGGTTTTCAATTGCCGATAAGAACGCCACACGCTGGCTGACATCACGAGGGGCACGTACACGTACCGACGTCGCGTCTACCGCGCTCGCCATTTGTGGGCCAAGGAAGTTGTTTACCGCATCCGCCATACGTTGAGCCGTTGTGAAGTCTGACTCAAGCAAGTTGAACGTGATGTAATCGCCACGACCAAATGGGTTTGGAATTTCGCGCTCTACTGTCGCACCACTAGAGATAAGACCAACGGTTGGATTGTTACCTACGATTTTTGAACCGTCAGCGCCTTCAGCACTGAAGCCGCTCACTACTAAGTTACCTTGAGCAACCGCGTAAACTTGACCGTCTAAGCCTTTCAAGAAGGTTTGTAGTAGCGTACCACCACGCAAACTTTTGGCACTTCCGATGGAAGAGACTGTCACGTCTACTTGCTGACCCGGTTTAGAGAAAGGCGGCAACTCTGCCGTAACCATGACTGCAGCAACGTTTTTTATTTTCGGCTTTGTTCCCGGCGGCATCTGAATGCCGAAGTTTTGCAGCATGGCGGCGAAACTTTGCTCCGTAAACGGGTTCGCTTCGCCTGTGCCAGGTAAGCCTGAAACCAAACCATAACCCACGAGTTGGTTGCTTCGTACACCTGCCACTTGCGCGACGTCTTTGATACGTGCAGCTTGGGCAGCGCTAGAAAACAGAGCAACGCTCATCAGTATTAAAAGGAGTTTTTTCATGCTTACTTATCTCTTGCAGTCAAATTGCCGTCAGCACGGCGTGTTATAGCGCTACATTAAAGAATCGTGCCAAGAAACCCGGCTCTTGCATATCTTGTTGTACACCGGTGCCAGAATACTGAATTCTTGCGTTAGAAACGCGGTTTGATGCAATAGTATTGTCGAAACTAATGTCATCCGGACGAATAGTGCCGCTTAAACGTATGTACTCATCACCCGTATTAAGCGTCATCCATTTTTCTCCACGGATAACGAGGTTGCCATTTGCCAAAACTTCAATCACCTCAACAGTAATGTAACCACTGATGCTGTTACTCTGCTTAGCAGAAGAGTCACCCGCAAATGAGTTTGAGTTATTTAAGTCATAAGAGAAATTGTATTTGCCACCAATTTGCAGCTCTTCTCCGCCCACTTGAAGCGGGTCCATTTGCGCTTCATTGGTTTTCGATAAATCGGCATTGGCGCTTTTCGTGGCGCTGGTAGTCTCATCCAGTGTCACGGTAATAATGTCGCCAATACCACGTGGCTTGGAATCGTCGTAAAGATCGGTAATGTGCTCGGCGCTAAACAGTGAACCTGTTGCAGCAGCATAATGCTCAGGTTTCTTTTTCGGATGAATAGGAGCCCATGCAGGATCACCCGCAACCGGATCGCTTCTGCCACGCAGTGTATCCACGATACCGCTGCTCTCTTCTTTCGATTTATCGCCTTCTACCGCGTCAACCACCGTCGTTGCTTGTGTCACTTCATCCGTTTCAATCGGCTCTAACATGGCACAACCCGACATCGTGGCAATCAAAGCAAGTAGACAAATACGTTTCATCGTGAGCTCCTCAATTCTTGCTCTTAACCGTTATAACTGCTGGTTAACGAAGCTCATCATCTTATCGACTGACGAGATCACTTTTGAGTTCATTTCGTAAACGCGCTGGGCTTCGATCATGTTGACCAACTCTTCCGTTACATTCACGTTAGACGCTTCCAGCATGGATTGACGGATTTCACCCAAACCGTCCAAACCAGGAACACCTTCTTGTGGATCGCCACTGGCACCCGTTGGTAAGTAAAGGTTCTGGCCAATTGGCTCTAGGCCTCCTGGGTTAACAAAGTCTGTAATGGTTAGCTGACCAACGACTTGGTTGTCTTGCTGACCACGGACGCGAACCGATACTTCACCATCCGTACCGACAGTGATAGAAATCGCATCTTCTGGAATCACAATTTCAGGTTCTACAGGGTAGCCAGAGCCCGACGTGACTAACGTGCCTTCACCATTTAACGTGAACTGACCGTTACGGGTGTAACCGATGTTGCCATCCGGCAACGTCACTTGGAAGAAGCCGTCGCCTTCAACCATCATGTCCAGTGCGTTGGTCGTTGTCTGCGCATTACCATGCGTGTGCACTTTTTGCGTCGCAACCACTTTAGAACCCGCACCTAGCATCAAGCCACTCGGAAGCTCAGTGTTCTGAGATGATTGGCCGCCAGGCTGGTTGATGTTCTGATAGAACAAATCTTCGAATACCGCACGGCTCTTTTTGTAGCCGACAGTAGAGGCGTTCGCCAAGTTGTTCGAAATCGTGGCAATGTTGGTTTGCTGGGCGTCTAGACCTGTTTTACTTACCCATAGTGCTGGATGCATAGTGAACCTCTAACTCAGTTAACTCATACGAAGCAGTGAATCTGAAGATTTATCCATTTCTTCAGCTGTGCTCATCATCTTGACTTGCATTTCAAACTGACGTTGTAAGTCAATCAATGCGGTCATTTCACCTACGGCATTCACGTTACTGCCTTCAATCGCTCCTGTCTGGAGGCTAACAGTAGCGTCTGCTTCGTAAGGTTGGTTTGGAGTTTTATGGCGAAATAAGCCATTGGTGTCTTTAAATAAGCTTTGATCATTAGGCTTAACAAGCTTGATGCGATCAACCGCTTGGAATTCTTCCGCCGGGGCACCTTGAGGAAGCACAGAGATGGTGCCATCCCGACCGATTTCAATTTTAGAGAGAGGGATAGGCAAAGTAATCGGCGCATCGTTTTCACCCAGCACCAAATGGCCACTTGCGTTAGTAAGCATGCCATTTTGATCGACTTTTAGGTTACCGTTACGGGTCAACCCTTCTTTACCCGTGTGATCGAGTACCGATATCCAGCCGCTGCCTTCAATCGTCACATCCAGATCACGCCCTGTTGTAATCACGCTACCTTGAGCAAAGTTATGCCCTGGACGCTCTGTCATGCTGAACACACGTGAAGGATGGCCTTCACCATAAGCCTGCATTGAGCGAGCCTGCGCTAAATCCGCACGAAACCCTGTCGTGCTTACGTTAGCCAAGTTATTAGCACGCAATTGTAGTGCCTGCATATTTTGCTTGGCCCCACTCATTGCGAGAAACAGTGCGCGATCCATAAATTACTCCAAAAACTTCTCTGTACACGGAGTAAAAGCAATAGTTATGCCAACATGAAATATGCTTATTTATCAAATATTTAAATAAGAAACAAAAGATTAAGAGGGGTTTCAGTGGCAGAAAACTGCAACAAGGGGCAAGGTTTTGATCCACATGGCGGCAACGGCGGCAAATCAGAGATCAAAGCATGCTTAACCTGAACTGAGGTATTTTCAGGCTAAGCATCAGATGAATGTCATGATGTTATCAAGCCAAGCGGCGAAAGCTCGCCTAACTTGATGATGCAGATTATCGGATCTGCAGGATATTTTGTTGTAGCTGGTTGTGCACTTCTAGCGAACGTGAGTTTGCTTGGAAGTTACGCTGAGCAGAAATCAGGTCCACCAGCTCCTGCGTCATATCAATGTTTGACTGTTCCAGCATACCGTTGTTGATGGTGCCAAAAGAGCCTTTGTTAGATTCACCCCAAATCTTGTCACCAGAGAACTGAGTTGAATCCCATTGCGTACCGCCCTTCTTATCCAGACCTTGCTCGTTTGGAACACGTACTAGCGCTACACGACCCAATGTGACGTTTTCACCGTTTGAGTAAGTCCCCATTACGCTGCCGTTTTCATCGAAGTCAACTTTGGTTAGGAAACCCGTTGTTGCACCGTCTTCATCGAACTTAGTCAGTTCGAACGGAGCAGCAAACTGTGTTGCCGAGCCTAAACCGAAGTTAAGCGTCTGCGCAGGATCGGCACCATTCATATCGACTGGTGTCGTGTTCGTCGCCGGATCGCCTAATGCCACAGACGTAATTGGCTGACCATTGTTCAAGCTCGCCAACGTACCATCGTTGTTGAACTTCATGGTATGACCCACATGGCCTGTTGGCGTTTGTGCATCACCTGCCGCAACATTTAAAGGCTTTTCGCCTTCTTTATCTGTCACGGTGTAGTAAGTGTTCCAAGTGTTTGGCTGAGTCTGATCTTTCAAGTAGTAGGTCGTTAGCTTGTAAGACTGACCCATCGAGTCATAAATAGTCGAAGAAGTTGAACGGTTGTATGTATCTGGGTCTGAAAAATCAAACTGAGTTGGATCTTTCAAATCGCCGTTTGCTGGCAAGTTCACGCCCACTTCAATGTTTGCTGTTTGCTTTGGCTTACCAAATTCAGCAGGAATATTGATAGGTTGTGGCTCGTATGAAGAAACCTCACCAGAGCTTGGATCCACTTGGTAACCTAATAAGAACTCATCGTTCGCGGTCACCATGTAGTTTTCTTTATTTAAATGGAATGCACCATTACGTGTCAGTTCATTCTGTTGTGGAGTCAGACGCTCCTTCGCCACGGCGAAGAAACCTGTACCCGAAACACGCAAATCCATTGGGTTGTTGGTGTAAATGCTTGAGCCTTCATGGAACTGCTGCGCCACTTGGCTTGCTTGCGCACCACCACCCGGCGTGGTTTTTGCGTTAGTAAATAAAGAGTTAGAGTAGACATCAGCAAACTCAGCACGGGACTCTTTAAAGCCGTACGTGTTGGCGTTCGCAATGTTGTTACTGGTGGTGTTCAAATCCAGTTGGGCGGCGGACAAACCGCTTAAAGATACATATGACATTCCAAAATCTCCTAATCTAACGAGCTATGACTACGCTTTGCCGACTTCCAAAACTTCTGCAAGTCGAACTGGCGATTCAAAACCAGCCAGATTGAGTAATACGTTTCCGTCACCTTTGCCGAGCAATACGCTATTTACGTTGGCATACGTCGATACTGGGAACTCTTGCGACTCCCCTTCAACCAAGCCAGACGCTTTCACTTTGTATTTGCCAGCAGGCAGCGGATTTCCGCTTTCATCTTTACCGTCCCAAAGCACACGCGTGTCGCCGGCTGGTTTCGCTCCTACCTCAAAAGTACGAACCAGTTGGCCAGCTTCATCCTCTACACGAACAAACAGGTTATCGATAGATTGTGAAAGCTTAACCATTGCCGCCATTGGCGCGTCGTCCTGCTTCACACCTGCCGCTCCTGGGACCAATACATCACGTCCTACCAAAGAGGAAGCTTGTAACGCTTGGTTTGATGTCATTGACGAGTTCAAACTCTCAAACTGAGTGTTCATCTTGCCAATGCCATCAACGGTCGCAAATGAAGCCATTTGCGCAATCATCTGGTCATTACTTACCGGCTTAAAAGGGTCCTGTTGAGACAATTGCTTCGTGAGCAATGATAAGAAGTCTTCCTGCTTTAGGTCCTGCTTACCCGTGCTCTCT
Organism: Vibrio sp. JZG10; assembly: GCF_054064075.1. Taxonomy (NCBI): domain Bacteria; kingdom Pseudomonadati; phylum Pseudomonadota; class Gammaproteobacteria; order Vibrionales; family Vibrionaceae; genus Vibrio; species Vibrio sp. JZG10. The sequence continues at coordinate 38,378 of NZ_JBSUGE010000029.1, read as the reverse complement.
TCCGTCTTCTTGTTACTCTCTTGTAGACTTTTAAGCTGGTCGATATAGGACAAGCCGCTTTGACCAACGTTGTTAATTCCGGCCATACGCTACCTCCTTATCCTTATTGACCCATCTGCAGCGTACGCAGCAGCATTTGTTTACTAGAATCCGCTACTTGCACATTGGTTTGGTATGCGCGAGAAGCTGAAATCATGTTCGCCATTTCTTCCATTACATTGACGTTCGGCTTGTAGATGTAGCCTTCTTCGTTTGCAAGGGGATGGTCTGGGTTGTACTCCGCACTCAGCGGTTTATCGCTTTCTACAATGCCCATCACTTTCACTGGCACCGTATCACCGCCACGCATGGCGTTACTTAACTCAGCACCAAACACAGCATGGCGCGCTTTATAAGTGTCTTTCGCAGAGCTGCTGACACTGTCGGCGTTCGCCAAGTTGCTTGAGGTAGTGTTCAGACGAACGGATTCAGCGCTCATTGCGGAACCTGTCACATTGAAAACGTTAAATAAGCTCATCTAAATTATTCCCCTTTGATTGCTTTGGTTAAGTTCTTGAATTTGCTGCCTAGAAAGTCGAGTGATGCTTGGTGTCTGATTTGGTTTTGCATAAACAAGTTACGCTCTAAATCCAAATCTACCGTATTGCCATCACCCGTATCAGGTTGCGTAGGAAGACGATATAGCTTGTCCCCGACCAACGTTGTAGTGGCAGGAATATGCCGACCATCCGTACGACTAAGACCAATGCTTGCCCCAGATGTTGCCGCTTGCAATTCCTTCGCAAAGTCTAAACCTCTTGCTTTGTAACCAGGCGTGTTGGCTTGTGCAATGTTGGTGGAAATCACCTCAGCATTGCGCTCACGTACGCCCACCGTGTGCTGGTGGATGCCTAGTGCATTGTCAAAAGATATAGCCATGTTTGCCTCTACAATTAAGAACTGACCGTGATTAATAACCAAAAAGCAACTATCATGCCAAAAATATAAAGCGCTCTATCTACTTAATAGCTATCACCCATTGGAATAGCAATAAGTGAGCCAAAGTGACTGGAATGTCATGTCGTTTCACTTTGTTCACTTAATAAAGATACACCGTGATGAGGGAACAAAGCAAAATCGCGCTTCAATTTAGCAAGTGAAAACGTGGAAACACTCGAAGGCAGGAAACCAGCAAACAAAAAAAGCCTGACACGAGGTCAGGCTTTTTATCAATGAAGAGATACCGCTATTTAAGCTTGTAAATGATACCCGGATTACAGCGCACCATTTCAAATTTATCAGTCAGACCAGTTAGCGACTCTGATGCCCCTAACAGCAGATAACCACCTGGGTTTAAGCTGCTCGCCATTTGGTTAAGCACTTTTGATTTCATTTCCGGTGAGAAGTAAATCAGCACGTTGCGACAAAAAATAATGTCGAACTTACCCATCAGTGCATAACTGTCCATCAAGTTTTGTGGACGAAAGTTCACCAAACGTTTGACGTTGTCTTTGACTTTCATACGGCCACCGTCCGCATTCTCAAAGAAGGTGCGGCGACGTTCTGGTGAAAGTCCGCGCCCTAGAGCCAAATTGTCATACACACCTGCACGACACATCTCGAGCATACTTGCTGAAATGTCTGTTGCTGTAATAGACACGTTTGGTAACAAACCCGGCTTGCGCTGTTGCGTTTCCAGAATCGTCATTGCAATAGAATACGGCTCTTGGCCCGATGAACTGGCTGCAGACCAGATCTTGATTGGGCGCTTGCTTGCCGCTACTTCTGGCAATAATTTGTCAGCTAAAACTGTGAACGGATAAGTATCTCGAAACCACAAGGTTTCGTTAGTCGTCATCGCGTCCACAGCGGCCACTCGTAATTCACGATTGCGCCCTGTAACAACATCACGTAGCAAATCTGATAACGATGCGAGCTTAAACTTCGTCACTAAAGGACTCAGTCGGCTACGCACAAGGTATTGCTTGCTATCACCTAACACGATGCCACATTGCGATTCTAGAAAACGGCTAAAGTCACGATACTCTTGATCACTGATTGTAATAGCAGTCATTAATGTCTCTTTTATTGTGTTAATGCAGATTTAACCGCGTTACCCAATTCATCTGGGTTAAATTTCGCAATGAAGGTATTGGCACCTACACGCTCAACCATAGCCTGGTTGAATACACCACTTAATGAAGAATGGAGGATAACATAAAGGTCTTTCAAATCGGCATGTCTGCGAATTTCAGCCGTTAAGGTATAGCCGTCCATTTCTGGCATTTCAATATCGGAAATAACCAACGAAATTTGATCGTAGATATTGCCTTCTTGAGCCATTTCAATCAACTTATTGTACGCTTCTTTGCCATCTTTGACAGATACGACCTCGAAACCGATTGATGTAATCGCACGCTCTACCTGTTTACGCGCGACAGTCGAGTCATCAGCAATCAATATACGGCGTACAATAGGCTTTTCTTGTTCTGCTTGCGCGATTTCTTCACCGATAGCGGAATCCATCGTTTCATCAACCGGCGCAATCTCCGCCAGGATTTTTTCAACGTCAAGGATTTCAACCAGCTCGTTGTCGATGTTCGTCACTGCGGTCAAGTAGTGCGCTTTACCCGCACCGTCTGGCGGTGGCAAAATCGCTTCCCAATGCATATTGATAATACGCTCAACCGATGATACCAAAAATGCTTGGATCGTACGGTTAAATTCTGCGATAACAACAAAACATTTATCCAGATCAGTGGTTGGGCGGCCACCAATTGCCAGGCTCAAATCAATAACGGACACGGTATGGCCGCGGATATGAGCGATACCTTTTACCAGCGGGTGTAGATTTGGCATTGAAGTCAGCTTAGGGCACTGCAGTACTTCTTTCACTTTGAATACGTTAATGCCGTAGCGCTGTCGGCCCATCAGTCGAAAGGTCAATAATTCCAATCGGTTCTGACCGACGAGTTGCGTACGCTGATTCACCGAGTCAAGAATCCCCGTCATATGCTCATCTCCATCTCAAACTTTTTGTTTTTAAATGATACTCTACCACTGGCAAGCACGATACCAGGGAGACAGTATGGCGTATTTCACTTTCACTTCGACACCATTGACTATGACAATATGTAGAGCGCTAATTACAAAGTACGCTAAGTCTATCGGCATTTTGCTCAGTATGTTTAGCTTTTTTGTTCATTCAGCTTCAGATAATCAGATCGAGCAAATAAAAACGGCAGCAGAACAACATATTCTTGCTACAGTTGATCAGCCTGATGGTGGCGAGCTATCTGTTAATGCGGCAGATATCGACTCGAGAATAAAAGCAACGGATTGCCCAGTGCCCCTGGATACGTCAGCTTCTTCCACCAGCAGTACTCGAAGCAACATCAATGTTCTAGTGGAATGCCCATCGGATGACTGGAAAGTCTATGTGCCTGTACGGATCTCGGTATCAGTGCCAATGATCGTCGCAACACGAACACTAGGGAGAGGAGAAATCGTCAGCGCGTCGGATGTCACCACTTCTATGATCGAGCTGCAGCGCTTTCGCAAAGATGGCTTTTCTAACTACGATCAAGTGGTTGGCGCAAAGCTAAAACGCAACGTTCGCCTAGGTGATGTTGTTGAACGTAATGATGTCTGTGTCGTTTGCCGGAATGAAAAGGTCACAATTAAAGCGGTAAATTCTGGCATGACAATCACCACGCAAGGCACAGCATTGCAAGATGGTGCGGCTGGCGATCAAGTAAGAGTGAAAAATGATAAGTCACAGCGTATAATAGAAGGCATAGTGACTGGCATTGCGGAAATCACTGTTAATTTTTAACACCCACTGGTAGCGTGTTTAAACTGATCAATAAAAATGCAAAAAATGACTAAAGTTATTTTTGCACTGGTCGATAGTCTGGATACCAGTATTACGATACAAGGCAAAGGTTAAACATGGCAGGTATAGATAATATACGTTCAGGGCAAATGATGACGACGACAAGTCGTGCACCTGCGCGTAACGATTCCAATGCTACCAGCACGACTGAATCGAAAAAAGCACCCGCACAACAAGACGCTGTATCACTCAGCCAGCAAAGCAAAGCTGTTAGCAAACTCCAAAAAGATATGGCAGCTTCTCCGGCCTATGACAGCGCCAAAGTCGCGGCAATCAAAGAAGCAATCACAAACGGTTCATACAAAGTCGATCCTGAAAAATTGGCTGACAACATGATTAAGTTTGAAAACGAATTGCAAGGCAAAAGCTAACTGACTTAGGCCGAAGGTAAGTATTTTATGGCAGCATTAGTCGATCTCGTCAATTTCCAACTAGAAAATGCTAAGGCACTTTCTGCTGTTTTGCGTCAAGAAACACAAGCGATAACTGCGCGTGTCTCTACCGAGATTGAGAGTATTGCCAAACAGAAGATGACACTCATTGATCAGCTTAGAACAACTGATCAGCGAATCGCCTCTCACCCGCACGTCAATCAACTTACTGAAGATGAGCACCTAAGTCAGGTTGTTGCTCAAATCCAATCGATCGTCCTCGACTGTCAACAAGTCAACAAAGTAAATGGTGAATCGCTTAGTCGCGCACAGCTGAGTTTCAATAAACTCAATAACATGCTTCAGCGAACTCATGGCAAAGTGGGCATGACCTACAATGCTGGTGGCAAAACCCACACAATTTCGACACTTGGCACCAATATAAAAGCCTAAACGTCACTCCTACCCCACACCATCTCTAGAATGTAGAGATAAAAAAGCGACTCATTGTTGCCAATCAGCCGCTGGAAAGATTATCTGGTCTTCTGAAGTAATGCGCTTAGTGCATTAGAACAAGGTTTGTTGACGCTTCTCAGGCACCTGTTGAACTTCTCCGTAATCACGTAGCTTATCCATTTTACGAATATCAAGACGCAGCTCTGTCACGTAACTGTCCTCAACAAGATAACTACGCACAACTTCTGCACCGCGAATCACACCATCAACCGCACCTGTAGTGCTCTCAATACCTAAACGCTGGTCTTGCAGTTCTGCACGTCCACTAACACGCATGCCATAAACTTGTTCTGCTAGCTCACGATAAGCATCAATTTTTGATGCGCGCATCGCTCGTACACGCTTCTCTTCTACTGTGCGGCCAGTTTGCTCACTGACACTCGCATAACCCACTGCCACTAAGATTTCATCTTGACGCATCTGTTGTAGTGGCTGACACCCCACTAATATCAGTGTGGTAATAATAAATAATAACTTCTTCATGCTTCTATCCTATGGACGCAGAATCACAGTGTACGGCTGACGAATGGTTGGGTCTGAGCGAATCAACACGCCATCTTGCGTACGGATACTGTTTAACGTATCTAAGTCACGACCAATACGGTCAGCCGGAAGGAAACCCTGCGCCGTTGCTACAACCACACGGCTCTGCATACCGACCACACGTGCATTGACCAGAACCCCGCCCTCTTGGCGCAGCATCGTGCCGGTCAGTACATACTGAATTTGTTGCTCTTGCGCCAGATCTTGCCAATCACGGCTTAAAGCAAAATCGCCCTGCTGCGTCACTTGGATAGAGCCCGTAGTTTTGAAATCAACCACTTTAAACCCTCGGCGCTGGAACTGATGGATAAAACCTTCCGAGACCGAGTTACCTAACCAGTTTGTTGCATCCATATTTTGTAGATCAACAAACGAGGTAATCGCAATCGGTGTCCGCGCAGATACCGCCACATTAGAAACCATCAGGTCTTCGGTCATGCTTTCAATGAAAAAGTCCATCGTATGACGTGGACTATCCATCAGCATGAACTGGCTTCCCGAGTACGGTTCTTTACCATTGTAAATCGGTGAGTACGCGCACGATGTCAGAAGCGTCATCATCGATGCGGCGACAAGCCACTTTTTCATGGTTTGATTCTCCAGATAATCTTAGGTGATACCGTTCTTGATTAATTCCTTTCTAAGAAAGTGAATATTGGAACAGTCTTTGCTTTTCTTTGTTTGCCTAACGAAGAAAAATCCACCAAACTTCACTGAAATTGTTAAAGCAATATTTATACCCGAACGGTTGTAATCAATGAAAAAAATATTAAACAGTCTGTTTTTAATCACTTTAGTGATGCTTGTGCCTTTTAAAGTAATGGCATCTTGGTATGAAGTAACAGGCGTTGCCACTATCGTTTCTTCAGAAGAGACGGCAAGGCTCCATGCGTTGGAAGACGCGCTGTTCAAAGCCGTCAATTTTTCGGGCGCAGATATTGGCAGTATTAGCAATTTGATGCCGCTGTTAGAGGAAAGCCGTAACGAGTACCAGTTTACCAACCATGAAGTCCGTTACATTTTGGTCGAGTCTGAGCGTAAACGTCGAGGTAAAGTCGAGGTAAAAATTCGCGTCGATATTTATCCATCGGCAACGGGTTGCCACACCGATCAATACAAAAAGACGATCCTTGTCGGCAATATTGAGGTTGCCTCACCACAACAAGCGGTGATGGGACAGATTTACCAAGTGGGTGACGATTTTAGCCGCGTGGTGAATCGCCAGCTGGATCAAACCTCTCGCAGCTTTGTGTCTGTGGGTACAACGGACTATTCAATTAGCAGTAACTATCCCGCTCGTACTCAAATGATCGCGCAAGATAACGGCGCACAATACATCATTGGGGGAGTCATTACCGATCTCACTGCGACGGTCGAATCTCAACTACTGCAAGATGACATCATCAATCGTCAGTTTGCGTTAGAGATGAAAGTATTTGATGGTAAAACTGGCCATGAAGTCTTCAACAAAACCTACCGTGAAGTGGCGCGTTGGCCATTTGCCAAAACGAGCCAAGTGGATACTCGCAGTGCGCGCTTTTGGGCGTCGACCTATGGCGAGATGATGCTACGCGTTAGTCGCAATATAATGCTGGATCTAGAGTCAGAGCTGTCTTGCAAAATTACGCTGCCAGAGGTCGTTGCTGTCTTCGGCAATACCGTAACGATGGATCTCGGCCGTATGCATGGCGTAAAAGAGGGAGACAAATTGCAGCTTTGGCACACCGCATCATTTATCGACCAAAACGGACTACCAAGAAATAAAGTATCGCAAAGTGAAATTACATTGACGGTATCACGTATATACGAACACGAAGCCGAGCTTACGATTGATCAGCCAAATTTAGCCTCTAGTGTTCAAATTGGCGACGTAATGAACAAGATCCTATAAAAGCAAACATTAAGTCTTGAGATATGCTCACTTTTGAATATCATAGGCAGCGCATCTTATTTGATTATACCAATGACCGTAGTGAGTCGTTCAAAGTGATGCTGATAAAGACCTAAACAAAGTTGCTAGGTTTGCATTCAGTAAAACGGTTCAATGAACTGCAACTATTGGTATTACGCCCCCATGGCACAGCTGGATAGCGCAGTCCCCTCCTAAGGGACAGGTCGTAGGTTCGAATCCTACTGGGGGCGCCATATCATAGCCTTAGCTCCCACTTGAGCTAAGGCTTTTTTGTATCCACTATTTCGAGCTTCACAGAGCGTTTGCAAGTAACGTGTGAAACAATTTCCTCAGTAATCAATATGATCGCCTCGCTCCTTTACTCGACGAGATAAAACCTTTTACTGTTCCGACCTCTTCCCCTTGAAATCATTTCAACAAGCCCTATTTACAGTTTTGTATTTTATTACTTTAATTATCTATGAGTTTTGCTTACCCTTTTAGCTATTAATAAAATTATTAGTTAGCACTATGTCTAAGAGCAATTTAATAACTAACACTGGACACCGCTTTATTTCTAAAGGCAAGACTGCCTTTAAGATTCATATCCATACCCCCGAGGACACGGTACTGCACCGCTCGGTTGGGTTTGTTCGTATTGGAGAAAAGAAAGGCTTACAAAAAGCCATTAAGCTGAGAAACGAATTAGGCCGGCAAATGTGGGGCAAATTTTGGCGACGTCTTTTGAAGGATCCTTATCTCATGACCAGACTCCCACACAGCGTTGAGCCAAAAATTGTTCACAAACCTAACCCCACTCTTGAAAACCCAGATAACCGAGATACGTGTTACATCGCTAAGTGGCGAGAGTTCAATGATGACGGTGACTACAAATACAAAACGGTGGTTCGCTCTATTAGTAAATACGGCAAGCTTGCCGCCTACATGCAAACCAAAAAAGCGTTGTTAGAAGCACATAAAGACAACTTGGAAATCCTAACATTCATGGGGCGCTTAAACAGCATTGACCTCAAATGATGTTTACCGTTTTTAGCTTTTCAGTCCGTTTCAAATAGAAATGAAAAAGCCCCAAAGAGCGAACTCTTTGGGGCTTTCAGCTTTAGTCTTCTATACTACGGTCGGATAGAAGCTTATTGCTGAACTTGGTATTCAAATTCTGGAACAACGATTTCTACGCGACGGTTTTGCTGACGACCTTCACGAGTGTCGTTTGAAGCGATTGGGTTGTTTTCACCTTCGCCACGAGCTTGAATACGTGATGAATCAATGCCTTTTTCAACGAGTGCGTTAGCTACAGATTCAGCGCGTTTCTCAGAAACTTTTAGGTTGTAAGCTGCTGGGCCAGAAGTATCTGTGTAACCTACAACTTCAACGTTCGCTTGTGGGTGCTCGTTTAGGAAAGCAACTAGGTTATCAAGTTTTGCAGCGCTCTCTGGTTTTAGAGTTGTGCTGTTTAGATCGAAGCTACCAGTACCGATTGTTTGAGTTTCGAATGTTTTCGTTACAACTACTGGCTCTTCTACGACTTCTTCTACAACCACTTCTTCAACAACAACTGGCTCTTCTACGATTACTGGCTCATCGTTGCCACCGAATTTGAAAGAAACACCCAGTGTTGCTGTGTTACCTGTCGCACGAGTTACATCGTTGCTGATATCAGTCAGAGTTTGGTATTCCGCACGAGCAGTTACGTTTTGGCTTAGGTTGAACTCAAGGCCAGCTGCGCCTAGGTAAGAGTAATCATCTTTGCCATCAAACATTACGTAAGCGCCACCCACTTTACCGTAAAGTGCGATGTCTTCAGTGATTGGTAGGCTGAATTTAGGTGCAAGAGTGATTGCTTCTACATGGCCACCGAAAGAAGTTTGGTTAAAATCACCGATGTTGTCGAAGCCTGCTTCTACTGCGAAGTATTTATTCATTTCGTAACCAACAAAAGCGCCAAGAGTAGAGTCGTCTTTGTCACAAGCCTGGCCCGCTACACACGCGTCTTCCATCCATGACTTACCCATCTTACCACCAACGTATACTTCTGCTTGTGCTGCTGAAGCCATAAGTAGAGACGCTGAAATTACCGCTGCTAATTTTTTCATTATTGATTCCTCTAAAGAAGTTCTTTTGTTAGATGCCGAAATGCGCCGTCTGACTGACGTTGTATTTCAATTCTTTTTATTCATTCCTTGAGTGAGATACTTAGTCAGCTTCTTTTTATGCACATGCATTTTTTTTATGGAAGCTACTTACGTACATTTCCTGTTCAGTGATACATATCGCCATCTCGGTATCACTGACGGGGTGAACTATAACGCTAAGAAATCGCGAGAAAAATCCCAATTCTGTCAATTTATTGTCATCAAAAATCTCAACAACATGTGATCTTAAGCAAAAAAATCCCCACACAATCACGACGCAAACGTTTGCTTTATTTTCTGGAACACTACAACTTAAGCAAAGTTTTTTTCTTAAAAATGAGACAACAAAAATGGAACTTTAAGGAAGGTGGATAAAAATCAATCAGATATTTGATATATAATCGCTCGTTTTTTATTCATGCCAACGATGTTTGGATTAAAAAATCTTATCCATACCTAGGTGAATTACGGTCCAAAATACCACATCCTTCACCGACATATGAGAAGGCTTCTCATTATCTAAGGTTCAGATACAAAAAAGCCGCGGGTGTTTACCGCGGCTTTGTGACTATTTATTCAAAAGAACGTTTAGTTCAAAGCAATTATGCGTTTGCTTCACGCTCAGCAATGAACTCAAGCGCCATCTTAATACGAGCAACACAACGCTCTTTGCCAACCAGTTCCATTACTGCATCTACAGAAGGAGACTGACCGCCGCCTGTTACAGCAACACGTAATGGCATACCGATTTTGCCCATGCCGATTTCTAGCTCTTCACAGACTGCAGCGATAACGCCATCTTTGATGTTTGCTGTTGTCCACTCGGTCAGTGCTTCAGCTTTCGCTAAAGCAAGCTCTAGAGGCTCTTTAGCCACACCGCGTAGGTGTTTCTTCGCTGCGCCCGCTTCAAACTCAGAAAAATCTTCGTAGAAGTAACGGATTTGCTCAGCTAGCTCAACCAGCGTGTTGCAACGCTCACCCACTAGCTTGATCACGTCAGTGATAGCAGGACCATTCGTTACGTCTAGTTTTTGTTGATCTAGGTGCCATTGTAGGTGCTCTGCAACGTACGCAGGATCTGAATTTTTGATGTAATGGTTGTTCAACCATTGCAGTTTGTCCGTGTTGAAGGCAGACGCTGACTTAGATACTGCGTTTAGGCTGAATAGGTTGATCATCTCTTCTTGAGAGAAGATTTCTTGGTCGCCATGAGACCAACCTAGACGCACTAGGTAGTTGTTTAGTGCTGCAGGCAAGTAACCCATATCGCGGTATTGCATGACCGATACAGCGCCGTGACGTTTCGACAGTTTCGCACCGTCATCACCCAAGATCATTGCACAGTGTGCAAATGTTGGTACTGGCGCACCTAGTGCTTCGTAGATGTTGATTTGACGAGGCGTGTTGTTGATGTGGTCTTCGCCACGAACAACGTGAGTGATACCCATGTCCCAGTCATCCACTACTACACAGAAGTTGTAAGTAGGTGAACCGTCAGTACGACGAATGATTAGGTCATCCATTTGATCGTTGCGGATTTCAATGCGACCACGGATTTGATCATCAAATACTACGCTGCCTTCTTTCGGGTTACGGAAACGGATAACACATGGATCGCCATCTTTTGCCGCTTCGTTTGCTGCTTTGATTTTTGGATGGTTAGCATCGTAGCGAGGCATTTCTTTATTTGCTTCTTGCTCTGCACGGATTTCATCTAGCAGCTCTTTAGACGCGTAACATTTGTAAGCTTTGTCTTCAGCAAGAAGCTTATCAACCATTTCGTTGTAACGGTCAAAACGTTGAGTTTGGTAGTAAGGACCTTCATCCCACTCCAAGCCTAGCCATTCCATGCCTTCAAGAATTGCATCAACCGCTTCCTGAGAGTTACGCTCAAGGTCTGTATCTTCGATACGTAGAACGAATTCACCACCTTGGTTTTTAGCGTATAGCCAAGAGTAAAGTGCAGTACGCGCACCACCAACGTGTAGATAGCCAGTTGGGCTAGGAGCAAAACGAGTTTTAACCGTCATTTGAGTTCCTTAGGGGTAATGAGCAACGAGAGATCTCTCGTTGTAATGTCAAGGATAAAAGTGGCGACATTTTACCACCGTAAGTCAATTCTACAATCGGTTTGACACCAGAAATACAAACAGGGCAGCACCAATAAAGGTACTGCCCTCCTATTTACTGTTAAAGTGCAGAACGAAATTACTTCAGGTTACGCATCGCCCATTGCATAAATTCTTGCTGCTCTTCACGGCTTAACTCATTAAACGATGCTTTGATTGTTTTGGTTTCCGCCGGAGAAGACGCAATGCTTGCCTTGGTCGATTCTTTGTTCATTGCATTGTTATAGTCAGCCACTTCTCGCTCGTAATCACGAAAACCTTGCAAGCCACCTTTACGAAGTTGAACCATAGAGAATTCCACTTCTTTTCCGTTTGTGTCTTTCAATACCACTTTTGGATCGAGTTCAAAAGCTTTCGCTTCTTCGATGGTACGGAACGCTTTGTAAGTCAGCGATAGCTCGGCGTCTTTTTCTGCTTCAAACTCTAATACCAGTGGCTGCGAATCGAACTTACGGCGCTTGCCATCTTCAAAGACAATTTGTCCAACCGTCACCGCCAACTGATTTTCCCCGTCCTTCAGCTCGATGCTGTTATTTTTGGAAATCCACTCAGGGTACACGAACTCACCGTTGAGAACGCGAGGAACCAGTTCAGCTTGCAGAGTCAGTTGAGCAGCAAAAGCAGGCGCAGAAAGCATTGCGCAAAGTCCGAGAAGTGTCGTTGTTTTTTTCATCGTGGTTTCTCACTTTATACCAATTTAGATAAGCCTCTGAAACTTACAGGCCAGTCATTCCAAAGGCTTATTTGAATCAGTATCAAGACAAAAAGGGCGTTTCCGCCCTTTTAGCTGCTTCTTTATTAGAAGTAGTATTCAACACCCACAGAGAACTCATCGTAGTCTGCAGATTTCCAACGCGCTTCTGTTGGTTTATCCAGTTGATATGCACCGTCGCCAAAGTCTAGAGTACGAGCACGTACGTAAAGCACTGCCGATGGGTCTACGAAATACATAACTTGTGCAGATAGTACATCGTCTGCTGTATCGTTAATTGTCTTACCATCACGCTCTAGATCAAAGTTCGCTGCGTAAGCCAGTTTGTATTGCCAATCACCAGTGGTGTACATGATAGCGGCAGACATTGCGTCTTGCTTCTCACTCACGCCGTTGCTTGCGTCAGCTTCCATGTATTTGTATTGCGCGAAGAAAGAAATACCGTTATCAAACCAGCCTTGAGCACCCACCAAGTATGTGTTGTTTTCCCACGTTTGGCCTTCCATCTTAATGTTACGGTTACCCTCGTATGCAGCATCTAACTGAATTGGACCAATTTTGTAGTGCGCTGCGACACCACCCCAGTAGTCATCACCTTCACCCAGACCCGCTTTGTCACCTGCACCTGCCGCGATATCTAGAGAGAATTTGTCCGCATACATTGGGGAGTCCCAACGAATGGTGTTTGATTGACGGTCTTGATACTTAGCACCACCGATTGCACCACCCCAGTCGTAAACGTCACCGAGACCTGGGTTAGATGCAGGCCAGTCAACTAATTCGTACATCGGTGTTAATACACGACCTAAACGAACTTGACCCCAAGATGCACTTTCAAAACCGACGAATGTGTCACGTTCACCAAGACCTGCACCCTCGCCGCCAAAGCTAGGGTCAACGTAACCACCTTCGATTTGCCAAATAAAAGTAGGACCGAAGTTAGCAAATTGTTTTTTACCACGGAAACCGATGCGAGATTCGTTGTTTAGCTGCATGCCACCTAGATCATCGTCCGTTGCTTTGTTGCCAGAATCGTAATCGCGGTACGCGGCCTGCATCGCGATGATCCCGTAAACTTCATAAGAGAATGAATCTTTGGTTAGGAACTCTTTTGCTGCGTCACTGTTTGCACCATCAGCAAATGCAGCACCACTGAACATCATGCCTGTGATTGCCGTAGCAAGTAGGCTTTTCTTTAGGTAAGACATTTTTAACCCCTATATTTTTTAGTTTTTTCCATTTTCAAATTCGCTAACTAGGACATGGCAGGAACTTGAAACAATGTTTGGACGGGGCAAATATGACAAACTTTTTTCGCACTAAAAAACTTTCCCTACAGCAATCTGAGCGACTTCAAAATGAGAAGATCAAAAATAATATAATTAATTAAAAATCAAAAACTTAAATTTAAATATAAAAAATCAAAAACGTTAAAAGCACTTTTTGACACTGAACTGACATTGAGAGCATCTCAAAAGCGTGAGCGACTTCATTCATCTTTTAGGTGTTTTAACGGAACTTTATATTCAGAGAGAAAAAACCTTGAGATCACTCGCAAGTAAAATGGCGGTGAACTTGTGTGATTCAAGCGATTTTGACGAAATTGTTGTGAGCCCAAAATGGGTATTGACCTTACCCTTGCAGGAAGGTTTAAGCTCAATGTATCACTATTATTGAGGTGCAGATTATGTATCAGTTTGTTATACCTTTATCAGGGCTCAACTGCATGGGCTGTGCGAGAAAAGTTGAGAAGGCTTTACATGCGAATCACGATGTAGAGATCCTCACTTTGTCCCCAACGCAAGTCGAGGTCAAAACCGAGTCCTCTCTCAAAGAGCTTGTCTCATCAATTGAATCTCTTGGTTACCAAGCAGGAAATCAGTACGAGTTAAACCTTTCAGGCTTAAGCTGTGGCGGCTGCGTGAAAAAACTCTCTTCTTTATTAGACTCTCATCAAGACGTTATTTCTTTCGAGGCTTCAACAACGCACTTAGAGATTCGTACCCTACTCTCCGAGCAACAAGTCATTGAGCTAGTTGCCAGCTTGGGCTATACGGCCAACAATAGCGCTGTTACTGATAACTCAGTTGCTGAAGAGCACAAGGCAATCACTCCCGATCAACAACAAAGCCAGACACATCAAAGCGAAAAAGGCGACCAAGCAACGCCTGACGAGCAACCAGCAGGCACGGCTCAACTACAGATGTTGATTCAAGGTATGACTTGTGCAAGCTGTGTCGCATCAGTAGAAAAAGCCCTTACTAATGTACAAGGGGTTGAAAAAGCCCAGGTAAACCTCGCAGAACAAAGCGCACTGGTGTTTGTGACTGAAGACTCAGATTCGTTACATCAATCTATTTTGCAATCTGTCAAACAAGCGGGTTACCAAGGCGAGGTTTTACAAGACGCCGCGACACAGCAAGAAAAGCAAGCGCAGCAACAACGTCAACAGCAAAAACGCTTTAAGTTGGATGCAATTGCCGGCCTTGTTGTGGGTGCCCCTTTGATGATTTGGGGTGTTGCTGGTGGCAACATGATGATTCGCAACACCAATGACCAGTTGGTTTGGGGCGCGATCGGTATTGTGTGTTTGCTGCTGCTTGCCACTGCCGGAAAGCAGTTCTTTAGTAACGCTTGGTTAGCGGCCACTCACAAGCGCGCCACCATGGATACCTTAGTTGCGCTCGGTACTGGCGCAGCGTGGTTCTATTCTATGCTTGTGGTGATTTTCCCAGATTGGTTCCCAATGGCATCTCGTCATGTTTACTTCGAAGCCAGCGCGATGATCATTGGTTTGATTTCACTTGGTCACTATATAGAAGCCAAAGCGAAAGCAAACACAACTCGCTCGCTTCAGGCTTTGGTGAACTTACAGCCTCAACAAGCGACCGTCATCACTGAGAAAGGCGATCAACAAATCGCGGTTGAGCAAATCACGCTAGGCATGAAACTGCGTATCAAACCAGGCGAGAAAGTGCCTGTTGATGGTACGGTAATCAATGGTGAATCATACATTGATGAGTCCATGCTCACTGGTGAACCAGTACCAGTGTTAAAAGCGCAAGAGGCTCAAGTGTCTGCCGGGACATTAAATACCGATGGTGGATTAGTCATTGAGGCAACGGGCATTGGCGCAAATACCATGCTGGCACGTATTATTCGTATGGTGCGCAGCGCTCAGAGCAGTAAGCCTGCCATCGCGAAATTGGCAGACCAGATTTCATCAGTGTTTGTCCCTGTCGTTGTAGGCATAGCAATACTGGCAGCGCTTGTTTGGTTTGCCGTTGGCCCAGAGCCAAAAGCGAGCTATATGCTGGTGGTCACCACAACCGTACTTATCATCGCCTGCCCTTGTGCTCTAGGCTTAGCAACCCCACTTTCTGTCACGGTGGGAGTGGGTAAAGCCGCAGAACTCGGCATTTTGATCAAAGATGCTGATGCCCTGCAGCTAGCGAGTAAAATAGATACGGTTGTGTTCGATAAAACAGGCACGCTTACCCAAGGTAAACCGAGTGTGCAGCAAGTGTTTACTCACACCACCAGCCAAGAAGAGCTGTTGGGGTTAGCGTACGCCGCCGAGCGTCAGTCAGAGCACCCACTAGCAAAAGCGGTATGCGACTTTGCTAATCAGCACGACACGCAAGAAGTGACTCTCGATAAATTTGAAAACGTTCGTGGGCGCGGCATTTTGGCAACGTATCAAGGTAAACCGCTGCTTATTGGCTCGCTTCAATTTATGCAAGCGGAAAACGTTGCAACAGAGGCACTTCAGGATGCAATTGACGAATGTGCTCAGAACGCATGGACTCCGGTTGCCGTTGCGCTCGATGGTGAGTTAGTCGGCCTGATCGCCATTGCTGACCCAATCAAATCGGATGCAAAACAAGCGCTCTCTGCATTAAAATCGCAAGGCATCAAAACGGTAATGCTGACGGGTGACAACCAACACGTAGCCAACGCTATCGGTCAAGAACTTGGTATTGATGAAGTAATCGCTCAAGTAATGCCAGATGAGAAAGCTCAGCACATTGAGCAACTTCAATCCCAAGGCCATGTCGTGGCAATGGTGGGGGATGGCATTAACGACGCCCCTGCTCTCGCGTTAGCCAACCTTGGTATTGCCATGGGTAGCGGCAGTGATGTCGCCATTGAAAGTTCGCAAATGACCATCCTGAACACGTCACCAATGGCGGTGGTACATGCGATTGAACTGTCGCGCGCTACACTTAAAAACATGAAGCAAAACCTATTTGGAGCCTTCGTTTATAACTCACTGGGGATCCCTGTTGCCGCAGGCGTACTTTATCCTGCATTTGGATTTTTGCTCAGCCCAGTTGTCGCAGGTGCGGCAATGGCGCTGTCATCTATTACTGTCGTTAGTAATGCAAATCGACTACGACTTTTTTCAGTAAAATAACCACTTATATTTGAGGCTATTATGAAGTTGAAATTATTGACCTTTGCAATGCTTGCGACCGCATCCGCCAACGTATTGGCCGCTGATGTCATTAACCACAAATCGCCATACTGCGGCTGCTGTGGTGAATGGACAAAACACATGGAAGAGAACGGATTTACGGTCGAAGAGAAATTGCACGATGACATGAACGCCATAAAACGCGATCTAGGCATCAAGAACGAACAGCTTTACTCTTGCCACACAGCAGAAATCAACGGCTATGTGTTCGAAGGTCACATTCCAGCCGAAGACATTAAAGCATTCTTAGAAAATCCACCACGTAACGCAAAAGGGCTCTCGGTACCGGGCATGCCAATGGGTTCCCCTGGTATGGAGTATGGCGATAAAAAAGACAGCTACACTGTTTACGCGTTTAACGAAAAAGGCCAAGTGTTCGAATATAGCCACCACGAAGGCAACGATAAATAACAAGAAAGCCCAGCAAATCAATTGCTGGGCTTTTTCTTAATGGACAAATATAAGATTAGAAGCCGTAAGAGGCACCAAATACAAACGCATTGTTAACTAGGCTATCACCACTTGCGTTTTCTGCACCGTGTGCTTGGCTACGGAACTCAAAGTAAGGCTGAACACCTTTACGTGTCCACGTTGCGCGAAGTTCGTGGTCCATCGTTTCCGCTTCAATCATGTAGACGTTGTTGTAGCTTAGCGTCACATCTTCATTCATCACGTAACCAATACGGTTATCCATGCGGTAGTCTGTATCCGCATCTGCGTCTGTCGCATCAATATGCGCACGAGTACGGTTACTTAGCGAGATACCGTTATCGAAGTTGTAACCGATCTTAACCAATGGACGGTACTGTACGTTCTCGCCAGCAGAGAACAAGTGTTGGTAACCCGCTGCAACCCATAAATGATCGGTAATGTTAAATGACTGCTCACCACCCACAGTGATTGCTGGTGTTGTGTTACCCGCGCCACCGTTTTCTGTTTCCAGTTTACCCAACTGAATACCATCAAATTCGGTGTAAACCGTAAAGCCGCCGAATTGGTTATCAAAAGTATGACCAGCTTCCAGTGTAGACGTAACGTCCGAACCATGGATTCGACCATCATCGTGGAATTGAACGTTACCCGTTACGTAAGAAGAACCAGCAAAAGCGCTAGAAGCGAAAGCGAGAGAAAGAGCACTCAGTGCAAAAATGTTTTTCATAATTACTGCCTTTATTTATTCACGTTATGCGACGGTTTTAAAGGGCTTCTCTTCCCTTTATCGCAAACTTTGGAATGTGCCTCCTTGGCGATCGCAATATTGTTCCAATTAATTCGCGATGGAAAATAAAACATTTTAAAAAGTGATCTTGTTCAAACCGACGCTCAACAACCCTGATAAAAGTATGGTAAATACAGGCACTTACCGTATTTTTCTACAATGATTCAAAAAATAGAAGTGTGATCATAAACAGGTAATTTATTGATATTTAGCAGATTAAGTCGATCCAGTTCACAACAACCCTGACCATTACAAGCTAAAACTTATTTATCAATGAAAAATAATTAGACATTGGTCACACTTAATTTCCCCTAAAAATAAAGAAACCCTCAACATGACATTGAGGGTTTGCTTAAATTTAGCTGAGAAGATTAAGGTTATTTCACACTAGTTACGCGGCTTGATCTTTCCCCTGTCGCCGATACAGAGCGGATAAACACTTCACCAGTTACACTTGGACGAGCATTTTCTGTGTAAGTCAGCCAATTTTGACCGTCTAACGAGTATTGCAGTTCAACGCCAGGGAACTGAACGTTCATAGCTAGCTTGCCGTTTTCTACTTTCGCACCAGGAATTGGAAGGCGGTAGTCGATACCAGATTTTTCTAGCTTAGCCAGTTCACGTTGGCCAAGTACGTTCGCAAAGCGGTTGTAGTCTTGGTTTAGCGCGGCTTTGTCTACTAGGTTAGAGTTTTGCGAGTATTCAACACCCACTTTGTAGTCGTTTTCCCAATCAGCACGGTGCCATGCACGCTCAGCGGCTGCTAGTACGCGAGGGAATACCATGTACTCGTATTGCTCGTCGTTACGTACTGTCTCAGACCAAAGCTGTGCTGATAGACCGTAGAAAGGTTTCGCTTCGATTTCACCTTTACCAGTGAAGCCGTTACCATCGCGGTCTACAGAGGTTTCTGCGTTCTGAGGCATGTTCTCTGGTGCAAAGCCAAACATCTTACGCGTATCGGTTGCACGTGTTGCCCAGTAGTAACCACGCTCTTTCGGATCAACTTCGTATGGCATGTCCATGTACACATAGTCAGGGTTAGAAACGATCACGTCGTAACCTTTCTCAGACCACTCGTACACTGATGATGTACCACCCCAGTAAAGAACGTCCCAGAAGTTAACACGCGTATTTTCTGTTGCGAATGCTTTCTCACCTTCGCTGTATTTCAAACCATCTTGCCATGCTTGGAAGTTTGGAATGCCTTTCTCAGCAACTAATTTTGATACTTCTTGTGCAAAATGACTCGGTAGGTGAGCAAAATCGCTCACTGTGCCGTCTGCGATTAACGCCTGACACTGTGGAGATTGCGCAAATGGCTTGTCTTGTTTCGACAGATCAATCGTGCCCTTCCAGCTAACTTTGTCTTCTGCGTTAACGTCTTGGAAACCAGCACCTAGCTTGATGTTCTTCGCCTCGTCACCACCAAAGTGCCATGTCGTTAGCGGTGCCCCAGCTTCAGCGTGCATTGCTGCCACTTCTGAAATCACTTTATCTACAAAGCGAGTGGAAGATTCCATACACGGGTTGATAAAGCTTTGCTTATCGTAGAACTGAACCGTAGTGACATTAGAAGTATCTTGAGGATCCATCAGGCGGTATTCGTTCGCTTCAGCTTCCTTACCTTCTTCCATCAGGCGGTCGTAACGTGCTTCCATTGATACTACCGCTGCACGCGCGTGTGCTGGCATATCGATTTCGGGAATGACTTCAATGTTACGCGCTTTCGCGTATTTCAAGATTTCCACGTAGTCTGTTTTACTGAAGTAGCCAGAGCCAAAGTTGTCTGTCGTTGGACCGGAACCAAGCTGAGGCAGTACGCAGCTTTTCTCTTGTGTATCGAAACAACGATTAGCGCCAACCTCTGTCAACTCAGGTAGGCCCGGGATTTCTAAACGCCAGCCTTCATCATCGGTTAGGTGAAGGTGAAGTTTGTTCATCTTGTACGCTGCCATTTGGTCTAGCGTTGCAAGAATTGCGTCTCTAGAGTGGAAGTTACGAGCTACATCCACCATCACACCACGGTAATCAAAGCGAGGTGCATCTTGAATAGACAGTTGTGGTAGAGAATCAGCATTTTGGCTATCTACCAGGCCAAAGATAGATTGTACTGCGTAGAAAGCACCTGCTTGGTCAAACGCTTTAATCGCAATACCATCGCCTTTGATGCTCATCTCGTAAGCACCAGATTTTGCCAATTCACCGGTGAAGTCTGCAGGAACAACAGTGATGCTTACAGGAAGATCACCACGAACGTCCACACCTACCACTTCTGCACGATCTTGAATTGCTGCGAATTGAGTCGCATCGAATGCGTCTTTAGGCAGCGCAATACCATCCGCGATATCTACTTTGCCTTTACCCGCTTCAACGTGCATCGGTGTTGGTAGTAACGTGGTTGATACGTCTTGTGTTGCTAGGTCTTCGTTTTTCTCAAAACGAGACACAGCGTTTGCAAATACATTGTTGTCGTCTGGTGTACGTTTTAGGTTGTTACCCTCAAGGCCAGTCACGAAAGACGCAACGTCTTCTGTGTTAAGAGAAGCGATCATCTTAGGTTCTGCGTTTGGTGCAGCCACGAAAGCACCCGGCATAAAGTCGGTTTCAAATAACTGCCAATATTCGCCAATTAGTGGAAGTACCACTTCTTCGCCCGCCGCAAAGCCATCAAACTTATCTGTTGGTTCCAGTTTGTGTAGGTCACCCGTTACACGAGAAATTTTGAACTGATCATTATCTACATCCAAAATCAGACGAATGCTGTGGAAGTAGATAGCCCAATCTTTAGAGTTAACCGCTTCACCTTGGTTAACTAGCGTCATGTTCACCTTGTTACAAGAAGCCCACTCAGCCCCTAAATCCTGACAAGCAAGACCTTCGTTTGCACCGTGGTTAGTCAACACTTGGTATTGAATATCAAGGTTATTAGCCAGTGAATTTACAGCTTGTTGCTCAGAGCTTTGCAGAGCAGAGCAACCTGCTAATGTGGTGATAACAGAAACAGCAATCAGACTAGGTTTAAACATCTTACTTCCCCAAAAAAGTCAGTGGTTCAAAACGACAATGATAAAAATCGCGGCTCCTCAAATGCGAGGGGCCTAACAGTTGCATTCAACATACAACCAGTTATTTCTAAGCGTAAAATAAATAGAAATAGGAAGTGATCTAGTTCAAAAAATGATACTCAGCAAAAACCATAAAAACTTAACTTTCATGAAGTTACAAGCCACGTCAAAATCGAACAACTTGTTTTGACGAGTTTGCTGCGATCTAGGTCACTCATATTCATGAGTTACGACTGATTTTGTAAGATTTGGATCACGCCTAATTATTTTGTGAACCATTAGTAAGCGAATGACCTATTTATCTTTCGTGAAGTGACTCTCATTTATTCATCGTCAAAACTCGTCAATATTTTTAGAAATGACGATTTTGTCGAATATCCCCACTAGAGAAATTGCACTTAACCTCAAGCATTTTTGCGTATAAAGTTTAAAGGTACTTACCTGAGGACCATTCTATGTTTCGTCTCTTGACACTCATATCATCCCTACTTGTTGCCTTTGCTCCCTTTTCCTCTTATGCAGAACCGCAACATTGGCTAGCAAAAAAAGGGGAAACCGAGCTGATGATCATTGGCTCTGTGCATGTGGGCGATAAAACGATGTACCCGCTCCCTAAAACTATTACTCAGCACTTAAGCCAAAGCGCTGGATTGATTATCGAAGCTGATGTCAGAAACTCTGAAGGCTTGGTTTACCCACAAACAACCATTCTTTCTAAAGATGTTTTAGACAAGGCTCAACGTCGCCACTTAGTCGAGATAGCACAAGATTTAGGGTTGCCAGAAACTCAACTTTTGAATTCTCCACCATGGACGGCTGCATTAACCATCCAACTCGCTTTAGTTAACAAACTGGGGTATGTCTCTGATAAAGGGGTCGACATGCACTTAATAGGACTCGCTGATAAAAAACAAATCCCGGTCATTCCACTGGAGTCCGTGCAATTCCAAATTGATTTAATAGCAGGTCAATCAGAAGGCGGTAAAGAGATGCTCCTCTCGTCAATTGAAGAATATGACGGGGGGGAAGAATTGGTTCAGTGTTTGATAGAAAGCTGGAAGAGCGGTGATGGTAGTATGTTGGTCGAGGCATCATTAACCGATCAAGCAACAGAAGATTTTAATCAGGCTTTCTTATATGAGCGCAATCGAGATTGGGCAAAAAAACTTGATACTGGCAGTGTCCTACCTCAACGTTCGGGTCGCTATACCGTTGTTGTCGGCAGTTTGCATCTAGTTGGTAAAGATAATCTGATTGAGCTGCTTAAAAAAAGGGGTTTTGACATAAAACCACTCGGTAAAACCCGCCAAGCTAGGTGCCATATTTAGAAATTTATTTGAAGGCAGCCAGCCTCATCAATGATGAATAGCCAGGCATCACGCTAACACGATCACTGACAATGGTTTACTCTCTCTGCTAAAACGACTCTAACCTATGCGGATACATAATAACTCATATGAAATTTAAAGCTTTATTCCTATGCGTGAGCAGCATGATGCTCACTTCATCGCTTGCTTATGCTAAACCGTCATGTAACGTAGAAAATTTTCAAGCTATTGATATAACCCCGGAAGCAAAAGGCGGGCTATTAGATAAAGAGAGTGGCCAGTTTCTTATTACCGAAAAACCAATGATGCGTTGTGCGAACATCACTTTTTCCACTAACCATACCCGAAATCGCGTCGCACATATGATGAATCAAGGCTTTGAAGCTGTTTACTTTGATGGAAGCTCGAGCAAATCTCACTCCGTCACGTTTGATGAAGACGAACTAAAAGCAGGTTACATCAAAGTTGGTCCAAACCATCCAAAGACCGCTTATGTTTGCTTCACAACTTCTGAAACTCCTATCAGCACTATCTCGTGTGACATCAAGTAATATATTTACTCGCTCTAAAAAATGAAAAGGCCCTACATTACTGTAGAGCCTTCCTCTCAATACGTGTCGGTGAAGTGCCATATTCTAACGTCAGGTGAACCCATTTGGCTCGATACTATTGAAGTCTAAAAATTACTAGCGCTAAAAACGAAGAAAGCCTGCTCATTGAGCAGGCTTTCTAAAAGTGGTCGGTGAAGTAGGGATTCGATTGGACTGGCATTCCAGACCCCGACCCTCTGGCTCCAAATAAATATCACCAAATACGAAAAAGGCTCTACATTTCTGTAGAGCCTTTTTCTCAATATGGTCGGTGAAGAGGGATTCGAACCCCCGACCCTCTGGTCCCAAACCAGATGCGCTACCAAACTGCGCTATTCACCGAGATGTTTAACTGAGGACTTGTCCCCGTCAACGAATGCGTATATTACGGATTCTGAACTATGACGCAAGTGCTTTTTTAAAAAAAACCTTAGGTCTTAATTCGTTTGATGAATAACTGAACACTAGCACGTAAAATGTGACTGATAACTCACAACAAAATACAGTTTATTAACCTTAGCAACATAATTGATCCAGATCAGTGTGCAACAAGGCACTGCCATTTAGTTTTATGCCTGTCGGGAACATCTTGGAGGAAACGTATGGACTTTTGGCTTGATCTCCTATTTGGTAATGCAGTGGGTCTATCGTCAATGATAGTAATCTTTGGGGCAATTGGTCTGATGTTATTTTACGGCGGTTTCTTCATATACAAGATCATGAACGACAAATCTCCTCACTAGATCTCGCTTAGCTCTAGAAACGCTTTGCACCGGAGTCGGTTACTTGCCTACTCCGGTTTTTTATTTGATCTAAATGCACCACTCATTGATATAATCCTATTATTCCTCCCTGTTCTTAATGAGATTACTACTATGTCTCACGATGACGATTTTGATCTGTTCCAACAGATGATGGGCGATGTAAAGCCGATCACTCAAGACACCGCCCAACACAAAAAAGTACACCAAGTAACCGAAGCGCAGCTCGCCAAGAGAGAAGCGGCAATCTGGCTAACAGAAGATGACCCAGAATACCTGTCACTTGATCACGCAGAAATGCTGAAACCAGAGGACTTTGTTGAGTTTAAACGTGATGGCGTACAAGACGGGGTTTACCGCAAACTTCGTCTTGGCAAATATCCAATCCAAGCACGCCTAGATCTGCATCGTAAAACATTGAAAGAAGCTCGTGATGAAGTCGTAAAGTTTTTAAAACAGTGCCTATCAATGGACATACGAACGGTCGTTATTGTCCACGGCCGAGGAGAACGCTCAAATCCACCAGCACTAATGAAAAGCTTTGTTAGCAGCTGGCTACAACAAATCAGGGAAGTTCAGTGCGTGCACAGTGCGCAACGCTTTCACGGTGGAACCGGAGCCGTTTACGTTCTACTTAGAAAAAGTGCGGAAAAGAAATTAGAAACTCGCGAACGTCACCAAAAACGGTTGGGCTAAATTTCACCCTAATGCTAGAATGCCCGCCCTTATTCTTCCTTCCCTTTCACGGGAAGGAAACTTCATTCGCCGTTGTGAAACGTTAGGAGACAAAAATGTCACAAGACAACGCTAAACGATTAAATAAATTCATCAGTGAAACTGGCTTTTGTTCACGCCGTGAGGCAGACAGACTGATTGAACAAGGTCGTGTCACCATTAATGGAAACAAGCCTGAAATGGGAACAAAAGTGCTACCTGGTGATGATGTTTGTGTGGATGGTAAGCCAGTTGCAGCAAAAGAGAAGCCGATTTATATCGCTCTCAATAAACCAACAGGCATCACCTGTACAACAGAACGAGATGTACCTGGAAACATCGTTGATTTTATCGGTCACAAAAAACGTATCTTTCCGATCGGCCGCTTGGATAAACCCTCTGATGGTCTGATTTTTTTGACCAACGATGGCGATATCGTCAACAAAATCCTCCGTGCTGGCAACAGCCACGAAAAAGAGTACGTTGTGCGCGTGGACAAACCGATTACAGGTGAGTTTCTCAAACAGATGTCGAGCGGCGTTAAAATTCTCGATACCGTCACTCTACCTTGTAAGGTAACGAAAGAGACTAAGTTCTCTTTCCGTATTGTGCTCACTCAAGGACTTAACCGCCAAATCCGTCGTATGTGTGAAGCACTAGGTTACGAAGTCTTTAAGCTTCGTCGTGTTCGAATCATGAATATCTCTCTTGACGGTATTCCGAACGGAAAATGGCGTTACTTAACTGACGATGAAGTCGCTGAGATTCTTGCTATGTGCGATGGTTCGGTGGGTACAGAAGAGGCATCAAAAACAGACTCTAGAGGTCGTAATATTCGTAAAGCGACTGATGCGAAGCTGTTTGATAGCCGTGAAGAAAATCAAGACTCTACTGCTCGTCGTAACCAGAAGACAAGAACTTTCCGTGGTAACAATGCTGATGAATTCCGTCATGCACCAAACTCGAAAAAAGGTCAACAAAAGCGTCGTCAGCGTGACGATGAAGGCGGACGTCCAGCTAAAGAACATTACAAAGTGAAACCACAAGGTGAACGTAGCAGACCGCAAGGCGAGCATGGAAAATCGCACCGTAAACCAGATGCATCGAGCAATAAGCACTCAGCAAACAAGCCTCAATCACCGAGTAAGCCTAAGCAGCATTACATGAACCCAAATGCCGCGAAGCCAAGCAAACCAGCTAAACGCACCGGTGGTACATTGAGTCTGAAGAAGTAACGCTTCACTGACAGGCAAGATCAAAAAAGGACGCTCATGAGCGTCCTTTTTATTTGTCATGAGTTTACAAACAAAGAGGTGCAAACTGACCGCGAGTTAATCCAAGCAAATCTTTCGGGGCTAACTCGATTTCTAAACCACGTTTACCTGCACTCACACAGATGGTGTCTTGCTCTTCTGCGCTTTCGTGCAAAAAAGTAGGTAAGGCTTTTTTCTGCCCCAGTGGGCTAATCCCACCAACAACATAACCTGTGGTCTTTTGCGCGATTTCCGGATCAGCCATATCGGCCTTTTTGCCCTTCGCTGCTTTCGCTGCGAGTTTTAGGTTCAGCTTTTGATCAACAGGGATAATCGCAACCGCAAGGTTCTTTGGCTCGCCGTTCAAGCAGAACAGCAAGGTTTTAAATACTGTTTTCGGATCCTGCCCCAGTACTTCAGCAGCCTCCAAGCCATAACTATCGGCTCTAGGGTCGTGCTCATACTGATGAATCGTGTGTGGAATTTTTTTCTTTTTCGCAAGATTAATGGCCGGAGTCATCAAGATTCTCCTCATAAAAACAAAAAGCGCAGATTGAATTGGATCTGCGCTTTTAGTTAATGATATCAGCGAGTTTGAGTCAATCGCTTTTTCTCTGTTGGGTTACTGATCAATCGCCGTATCAACTAAATACGTGATTTCACCTGAAGGGGCATACTCATTAACATCAATAGGGCTGTGTGTTTCTAAATAATCCTTCAAAACCTCAGCATCGGTAAAACCTGTATTTACATACCCTGGATGATCGTCGATTTTAGGGTAACCATCACCACCAGCAGCATTATAGCTTGGTACGGTAAAGCGGTAATTATCATCTAAGCGAAGTTGCTTATTACCAATGAACACATTGGTTACCTCACCATTATTGATACTCATCGCAATACCCGCAAACTGCGCGTAAGCTCCAGAGTCGACAGGCTTAGTTGCAACAACATTTAGGTAATCCAATACTTCTTTGCCCGTCATATCAACGTAAGAGACCATATTGCCGAATGGCTGAACAGTCAGCACATCTTTGTAGGTAATGTCACCTGCTGCAATCGAATCGCGAACGCCGCCAGAATTCATTACGGCAAAATCTGCTTTTGCCCGTTCCATATGAGCCGTTGCAATCAATCGACCTAAGTTAGTTTGCTGGTAACGCACCACATTGCGGTCACCCTCAAGCTTACCGTTAGATTCTGCAATCTTCACGTTTAGCTTGCCCTGACCTTTTTCTTGATAAGGACGAAGAAACTCAAGCATCGCTTCGTCTTGTTCAATCTCTTCTTGGATCAAAACTCGTTGCGACTGACCATCAACTTTAATTTTCTTTTTCAAGTTTACTGGGATCAGATCGTAGCTCACCATCGAGAGTTCACCATTACGAAACTCGTAATCGGCGCGTCCCACATATTTCCCCCACTCATGTGCCTGAACAATATAAGCACCATTTTGTTGATCAGGCTGACATTCATCACCCGGTTGAAAGCTCTTTTTGATGACGTTTGGACCTTCCATGCAAACCGGCTCTTGTGAGTGACCACCGACAATCATATCCAGATCACCTTCATTCAAATAACGAGCTAACGCTACATCACCAGGTGCATTGATGCCTCTATTGCCATTCTCATAGTGTCCCATATGTGTGACAGCAAAAATAAGGTCTGGGTACTCCGTTTCTTTCAGTTCTGCAATCAGCTTCTTGGCTTCTTCTTTTGGGTCACGGAAATCAATTTGTTCAATGAATTCAGGGTTGCCAAGTTTCGCTGTATCTTCGGTTGTAAGACCAATTACTGCAATCTTAATACCCTGTTTGTTAAACATCGCGTACGGTTGGAATAGGCGCTTGCCAGTATTTTTATCGTAAATATTGGCAGACAACATCGGAAAACTTGCCCACTCTTGCTGCTTGAAAAGCACATCCAATGGATTATCAAACTCATGATTACCTAGCGCCATCGCATCGTAACCAATTTTGCTCATGCCTTTAAAATCTGGCTCGGCATCTTGTAAATCAGACTCAGGTACTCCAGTGTTGATGTCTCCACCAGAAAGCAGTAACACACTGCCCCCCTCTGCTTGTATTTCTTCACGCAAATCATCTATTAACGTTTTACGTGCCGCCATACCGTACTCGCCGTATCGATTTTGCCAAAAACGACCGTGATGATCGTTAGTGTGTAGCACGGTCAATTTATAGGTTGTATCTGCATTCCATTCTGGTGCAGGTTGCGTAGCACACCCAGCTAACGAGGCCAAAATAGCGGCACTCAACGCAGTTTTAATAATCAGACGCTGCTTCATTTATTTACCTTTTTTCTTATTGGGAGTCACTGATGCACATTCCCAGCGGCCTAGAGCCTTTACAGCAAGAAGCTGAGAATGATGCGCCATCTGATAAAAAAATAGCCAACACGAGGTTGGCTATTGCATTTGATCACCAGTCATCTGGCGTTTACTTGATATCGATATCTGCAAAGCTCTTGATCAGATCATCAAGAGATTTCATTTGCGCTAGGAACGGTTCTAACTTGTCTAGCGGCAGTGCAGATGGGCCATCACAGCGTGCTTGGTCTGGGTTTGGATGCGCCTCGATAAATAGACCTGCGATGCCTGTTGCTAGACCCGCTTTCGCAAGTTCAACTGTCTGCTCACGACGACCGCCAGATGCCGCACCTGACGGGTCACGCATCTGTAGTGAGTGCGTTACGTCAAAGATGATTGGGCTGCCTTTCGATGCATTTTTCATCACACCAAAGCCAAGCATGTCTACGACTAGGTTATCGTAACCGTGGCAAGAGCCGCGCTCACATAGGATGATCTTGTCGTTACCGCATTCCGCGAACTTCTCAACGATGTTACCCACTTGACCTGGGCTCATAAATTGAGGTTTCTTCACGTTGATAACCGCACCTGTTTTGGCCATAGCTTCAACAAGGTCAGTTTGACGAGCTAGGAATGCAGGAAGCTGAATAACGTCTACCACGTCAGCGACAGGTTGAGCTTGCGCTTCAGTGTGAACGTCAGTGATGATCTTCACACCAAATGTGTCTTTTAGCTCTTGGAAGATTTTCATACCTTCTTCAAGGCCTGGGCCACGGTATGAATGAACAGAACTGCGGTTTGCTTTGTCAAACGACGCCTTAAATACGTAAGGAATGCCAAGTTTTTCCGTTACTTTTACGTAGTGCTCACAGATCTGCATCGCAAGATCACGAGACTCAAGAACGTTCATACCTGCAAATAGGGTGAATGGCTTGTCGTTAGCAACCTGAATGTCGCCGATATTAACGATTTTCTGTTCCATTTTGATTCTCTTTTTCTGTCCACGATACGCCACAGTTCGGCACATCGATAAAATTAGTGAAGTGTGACGTGCGTTTCACTCATCACATTAACTTGTGATTTTAGTAGCTCAGAAGCCGGGTCGTCAGGGCATTGGTCAATAAAGTACTGAAAATCTGACACCGCCACTTGAGGGCACTCTAGCTGTTGGAAAATAAAACCACGGTCACGAATCTCGTATGGGTCATCTGGCACAAAGGTTAACGCAAGGTTCGTACAACGCAACGCCAACGTGTAGTGCTCTTCACGTAACATCGCGCTTTTGATCAACGCTAACCAGCGACCAATAATGGTTGGATTGTCAGCTTCTTCAAAGTGTTCTGGCTTTAACTGAGCCAACGGCCCTTCTTGACCAATAAGCCAAGCTTGGAGAATTCTTTCCCCCACATACTCACCATTAAATGGGTTAATGTAGTCTGGCTTTTTATGCATCCAATCGACTTTTAGTAGGAACTGAGTAGGGAAAGTAACTCCCTTCAACGGGAAACCCAGCTTTTTGCCTAGATATAATAAAATCGAACCTAAACTAACCGGAATACCTTTTCGGCGCTCCAACACTTTATCGATAAAGCTGTTGTCCGAAATAAAGTATTCCTGCTCGTCGCCTTTGAATCCCCACTCATGGAAAAACAGTCGTAGGAATGCATCAAATCGCTGCTCTTCATCCGTTTCATGAACAAGCGTGGCTTCCGCATCTTTGTAAAGACGCTCTAACTCTTGTTTCGCCCAATTTACTTTGGTTTCAGGGTTAATCGCTTTGTTTAGCTCAAGCGCACCTTCCACCAACGGTATATTGTCAAAATCTTCGTCAAAAAACTCTAACATGACGTCTTATCCAAATAACGTAGGGCTCTTAGACACAGCAATGTTTGCAGCCATGACTAACCAACCTAATGCGCCGAAAAAGCCAAATATCTTCAGTAGGTTGTTTTTCGCAAGCTTCAACGAGAAGAAACCGAGTGCAATGTACGCCAGTACGCAGGTGATTTTGTTTGTTAACCACGGTGCGGCATCAGTAAACGGGATGAAACCAGTAATGAAAATAAGCGCGATACCTGACACTAGCAATGCAGTATCAACGATGTGGGGAAACACTTTCAAAAAGCGATTATTTCGCTTCGGTGAGTTCATCATCATTAACACAAATCGGATCGATAATAGTGTCGCGCTGAGCGCAATCGTCACTAAGTGTATGTGTTTTAGAGCTACGTACATTTTTCTTCTCTTTTTAGTTAGTGTTTGCTGACTTCCGTGATTAACAGGCAAAACAACCGAGCGTTACTCGATCGTTACCGCCGTAATCTTTTTCCGTGGCAACTTGTTGGTAACCAAAACCACGCATTATCTCACGTACGGCATCACCCTGATCATAACCATGTTCGAATGCCAGCCAACCGCCCACTTCAAGATACTGACGAGCAAGATCCGAGATATGGCGGATATCGGCTAAACCATTCTCCTTAGCAACTAATGCTGATTTTGGCTCAAAGCGCACATCACCTTGGGATAAATGTGGATCTTTTTCATCAATATACGGCGGATTGGAGACAATTAAAGCAAACTTCGTACCCTCTGCAATAGGCTCGAACCAACTGCCTTGAGCAAAGGTCACATTTTTGATGTTTAGCTGCTCAGCATTGTACTCTGCAAGTGCTTTCGCTTCTTGCTTGAGATCTACGCCCATCACTTGACGTTTTGGCATTTCAGATGCGAGTGCGATAGCAATTGCCCCCGTCCCCGTTCCAAGATCTAAAATAGGTCCTGTTTGCTCATAGGTCTTATCGAGTGCAACTTCGACCAAACGTTCTGTATCCGGTCTTGGGATCAAGGTGGAGGGAGAAACTTTGAACGGTAGAGACCAAAACTCTCGTTCACCAATAATATAAGCGACGGGTTCACCAGTTAAACGTCGTTCAAGTAGAGCGTCGAATTTTGCTTGTTGCTCTGCTTCTAATGCTTTTTCTGGCCAGGTCAGTAGATAAGTTCGTGGTTTGCCAAGGATATGGCAGAGGAGTACAGCTGCATCGAGAGAAGGCGACTCTTTGCCGCCTTCTGCCAGTTTCGCCGTCGCACTTTTCAGTGCTTGCTCAATTGATTGAACTTGGCTCATCGATTAGCCGTTCTCTGCGAGCGCCGCAAGTTGGTCTGCTTGGTGCTCTTGAATTACAGGATCAATCAAGCTCTGCAGGTCACCTTCCATCACTTCGTTCAAACGATAGATGGTTAGGTTGATACGATGATCAGACACACGACCTTGTGGGTAGTTGTAGGTACGAATACGGTCACTGCGGTCACCAGAACCTAGAAGGTTACGACGTGTATCAGACACTTCTGCGGCACGACGTTCTTCTTCCGCTTGAACGATACGAGCAGCAAGAACTGCCATCGCTTTCGCTTTGTTCTTGTGCTGTGAACGCTCGTCCTGACACTCTACTACCGTACCCGTTGGTAAGTGGGTAATACGGATTGCAGAATCCGTGGTGTTAACGTGCTGACCACCCGCGCCAGACGCACGGAACGTATCGATTTTCAGGTCTGCTGCTTTGATTTCTGGCAGATCCGCCTCTGGGATTTCCGCCATCACCGCTACGGTACATGCAGAAGTATGCACACGGCCTTGGGATTCAGTTGCAGGAACACGTTGCACACGGTGACCACCAGACTCAAACTTCAGTACGCCGTACGCACCGTCGCCGCTCACTTTTGCGATCATCTCTTTGTAACCACCGTGTTCAGCTTCGTTTGAAGACATCACCTCGATGCGCCAGCCACGCTTTTCTGCGTACTTGCTGTACATACGGAATAAGTCACCCGCGAAAATACCCGCTTCGTCGCCACCCGCACCTGCGCGAATTTCTAGGAAACAGTTACGATCATCGTTCGGATCTTTTGGCAGAAGAAGAATCTGTAACTCATCAGTAAGACGCTCAATCGTCGCTTTCGCTTCTTTGATTTCTTCTTGCGCCATTTCACGCATTTCTTCGTCGTCTTCGTTTGCCATCTCTTCAGCGGCGACAAGATCTTCTTGTGCTTGTTGATAAGCTTGGAAGCACTTGGTTACTTCTTCTAGCTGAGAGTACTCTCTTGATAGAGCACGGAATTTGTCCTGATTTCCAATTACATCAGGATCACCAAGAAGATGTTGAACTTCTTCGTAACGTTCTACTAGCGTTTCTAGCTTAGTCAGAATAGAGGCTTTCATAGTGTCGTTTTCTTAATAAAAAGCGTGAGTTATAGATCATCCAAGCCGAGTGTCTGGCGGATAATCGTTAATTTTGCTGGTTCGCCTTGCTCTGCCGCACTTTGCAATGCGCGAGTTGGAGCGTGAATCAGTTTGTTGGTGAGTTTATTACTCAGCTCGCGCAGCACTTTCTCTGGATCTGCGCCTGCCGCTAAAGATTGCAAACTTTTGCTCAGTAACTCTTCACGAATTTCGTTGGCTGATTTGCGATAGTCGCGAATACTATCGACGGCTTGCAGTGAACGCAACCATGTCATAAACGCAGCGCTTTCTTCACTAACAATCGCTTCGGCTTGAATCGCTTCGACTTTACGCTGCTCAATGTTGCTGTCGATGATAGATTGCAAGTCATCAACCGAATACAAATATGCGTCGTTCAGTTCACCGACTTCCGACTCTACATCTCGCGGCACCGCAATATCGACTAACAAGATAGGTTGATGTCGGCGCTGCTTCAGAGCCGTTTCGACCATACCTTTGCCAATAATAGGCAATGGGCTCGCCGTTGAGCTAATCACGATATCCGCTTTCGCCAAATGTTCAGGAATTTCGTTCAAACTGATCACTTCTGCGCCAAATTGATCCGCTAAGCCTTGCGCACGCTCTTTAGTGCGGTTCGCGACAATCATTTTTGTGCAGCCGTTGGATGCTAAATGCTTCGCGACCAGTTCAATCGTCTCTCCCGCACCAACCAAAAGCACGGTTGAATCAGATAACGACTCAAAAATATGTTTTGCCAATGTACATGCGGCATAAGCCACGGACACAGCATTACCGCCGATATCTGTTTCTGTTCTCACACGCTTGGCGACTGAGAACGTCTTTTGAAACAGTTTATCAATTGAAGCATCGACAGCTTGATGATCTCGCGAGTCAGAAAATGCTTGTTTTACCTGCCCCAAAATTTGAGGCTCACCCAACACCAGAGAATCTAGCCCGCATGATACGCGCATCAAATGCTTAATTGCGGCTTGTTCTTCATGCACATACAAACTCGGCATTAAATCTTCGCGGCTCACTTGATGAAACTGAGCAAGCCAATCGATTAACTTATTTCGCGCTCCTTGCTTAACATCGCAGTACAACTCAGTTCGGTTACAGGTTGAAACAATCACACTGCCGTTAACCGCTTCGTGCTCTCTAAGTTGCTCGAGTGCAGGGCCGAGTTTATCCGGACCAAACGCCACCTTCTCTCGCAAGTCGACAGACGCTGTATTGTGATTGATTCCAATAGCAAGCAAGGACATCTAACGTGGTATCTCTGGGATAGGTTATAAAATAGGTCCAGAATTTTACTGTAAGCACGCATTTATTGAAAGGGTAAGCCGGATTTGTTTTCCTAACTGCGACTTTTCAATGCTATAGTTGTGAGCGATTCCCGACGAAACTGATTAATAAGCCATCAAACATGACGTTACGCTCCTTTATTCTTTTTTTCTTGTCGAGCTTACTGCTCGCTGGTTGTTCCTCCGTTCCTGAAAGTGTTACCAGCGTTGAATGGCAAGCTCATGAGCAACGACTCGAGACCATCCAAGATTTTCAAGCAACGGGAAAACTTGGTTATATTGGCCCAGACCAAAGACAAAATTTAAATTTCTACTGGAAACATTCTTCAGCACTAAGCCAGTTGCGTTTAACTACGATTCTCGGACAAACGGCATTAAAGCTCACCATCACCCCACAAGGTGCCACAGTAGAAACTTACGACGATCAGGTCCTTTCCTCTCGCAGTGCAAACCAGCTAATTTACCGTCTTACGGGGTTAATGATGCCCGTTGAACACATGCCTGACTGGCTATTAGGCCTACCGACCGATGCCGACAAATTCCAATTGTCCCCAACCAATACACTGCAAGCGTTAAACAAACAAATTGGTTTAAATGATTGGCGTATTGCTTATCAACGGTATGGCGACGTTCAATGGCATGAGCAGTCTCTACCACTGCCAAATAAACTGAAACTCACCACTGCTGACGTAAAAATAAATCTAGTGATCACAAAATGGAACATCACCCAATGATCGAACTTTCAACCCGCTGGCCATCGCCAGCGAAATTGAATCTCTTTCTATACATCAACGGTCGCACAGAAAATGGCTACCACGAGTTACAAACCTTATTCCAATTCGTCGATCACGGCGATGAGCTCACCATTCAAGCAAACCATTCTGGTGATATTACGATTTCTCCAGATATAGAAGGTGTGCCTCTTCAAGACAATTTAATTTGGAAAGCAGCAACCGCGCTTCAAGCTTACTCAAACTGCCCTTTTGGCGCGCATATTGAGCTACAGAAAGTGCTGCCTATGGGTGGGGGCATTGGTGGGGGCTCATCGAATGCAGCTACAGCACTAGTGGCACTGAACTACTTGTGGCAACTGAATCTAACTGACGATGAACTGGCTGAAATTGGTTTAAAGTTGGGCGCAGACGTGCCCGTATTTGTGCGCGGATTTGCAGCTTTCGCTGAAGGTGTTGGCGAGAAACTCTCCCCCGCTTATCCAGAAGAAAAGTGGTATTTAGTCGTCAGACCGAATGTTTCTATCGCAACCGTCGACATTTTTTGTCATCCAGATCTAACGCGAAACACCCCAAAACGAGATCTAGAAACACTTTTAAATACGCCAAGCGTAAACGATTGCGAAAAAATTGTACGAATGCTCTACCCAGAGGTTGATAAGCAACTTTCTTGGCTGCTACAATACGCGCCGTCAAGATTGACGGGGACAGGATCTTGCGTTTTTGCTGAATTTTCGAGCAAATCTGAAGCAGAAACTATCCTTGCACAACTCTCTGATAAAGTCTCGGCATTTGTCGCTCAAGGGCGCAATATTTCGCCATTAAAAGAGACTTTGGCTGAATACCAATCAGCCTCACACCGACCTATTTAAACTGGACGCAAACCCGAGGTTTCCACCGTGCCTGATATGAAGCTATTTGCTGGTAACGCAACACCTGAACTAGCCCAACGTATTGCTGATCGTCTTTACATCTCTCTTGGTGATGCATCTGTTTCTCGCTTTTCTGATGGCGAAGTTGCAGTTCAAATCAATGAGAATGTTCGTGGTAGCGATGTTTTCATCATTCAATCCACTTGTGCACCGACTAACGACAACCTAATGGAATTGGTTGTTATGATTGATGCAATGCGCCGTGCTTCAGCAGGCCGTATCACTGCAGTTATCCCTTACTTCGGCTACGCTCGCCAAGACCGTCGTGTACGTTCTGCGCGTGTGCCAATTACTGCAAAAGTTGTTGCTGATTTCCTATCTAACGTTGGTGTTGACCGCGTTCTAACTATCGACCTACACGCAGAGCAAATTCAAGGCTTCTTCGATGTACCTGTAGACAACATCTTCGGCACGCCAGTGCTACTTGAAGATATGCAGGCTCGCGGTCTAGATAACCCTGTTGTGGTATCTCCTGACCTAGGTGGCGTTGTTCGTGCTCGCGCAACAGCAAAAGCACTAGGCGACATCGACATCGCAATCGTAGATAAGCGTCGTCCACGTGCAAACGTTTCTGAAGTAATGAACCTAATCGGTGATGTTGAAGGTCGTGACTGTGTGATCGTTGATGACATGATCGACACAGGTGGCACACTATGTAAAGCAGCTGAAGCACTAAAAGAGCGCGGTGCTAAGCGTGTATTCGCTTACGCTACTCACGCTGTATTCTCAGGCAACGCTGCGGACAACATCAAGAACTCAGTTCTTGACCAAGTTATCGTAACTGACTCTATCTCTCTATCTAAAGAGATGGCTGCAACAGGCAAAGTGACAACACTAAGCCTATCTCGCATGTTGGCTGAAGCGATTCGTCGTATCAGCAACGAAGAGTCAATCTCTGCAATGTTCAACTAATACGAACATTTCAGTTACACTGATTTCAAAAGCACCCCTCTTTGGGGTGTTTTTTTATTTGTACTGATAACCAGAAAATCCCTTGGTCGCCCACTGCGAGAATTCTGTGCTATCATACTGCGCTTTTTGAGATTCCAGAGAGATCCTAACCTTGAGTCAACAAATCAAACTTCTTGTTGGTCTTGCTAATCCAGGACCAGAATACGCCAGAACTCGTCACAATGCGGGCGCTTGGGTTGTAGAAGAATTAGCACGCGTTCACAACGTTACACTGAAGAACGAACCAAAGTTTTTTGGTCTAACAGGACGCATTATGGTCAATGGCCAGGATCTCCGTTTGCTTATCCCAACCACCTTCATGAATCTATCAGGTAAATCGATCGCAGCGCTTGCGAAATTTTATCAAATTAAACCTGAAGAGATCATGGTCACTCATGACGAGCTAGACTTACCGCCAGGTGTCGCTAAGTTTAAAAAAGGTGGTGGTCACGGTGGACATAACGGTCTGCGTGACACCATTAGCAAACTGGGCAATAACAAAGATTTTTATCGTCTTCGCATTGGCATTGGTCATCCGGGACACAAAGATAAAGTGGCGGGTTTTGTATTAGGTAAAGCGCCAGCTAAAGAGCAAGAGCTTTTAGATGCAGCAGCTGATGAGGCTGTTCGTTGTCTAGATATCCTGATTAAGGATGGCCTATCTAAAGCACAAAATCGCCTCCACACGTTCAAAGCTGAATAAGGTTACTATCATGGGTTTTAAATGTGGCATCGTTGGTCTACCTAACGTAGGTAAATCAACTCTGTTCAACGCACTAACTAAAGCGGGTATCGAAGCAGCAAACTTCCCGTTCTGTACCATTGAACCAAACACTGGTGTGGTTCCTGTGCCAGATCTACGTCTAGACGCACTAGCTAAGATCGTTAACCCACAGAGAGTTCTTCCAACGACGATGGAGTTCGTGGACATCGCTGGTCTTGTTGCTGGTGCATCACGTGGTGAAGGTTTAGGTAACAAATTCCTAGCTAACATCCGTGAAACAGACGCGATTGGCCACGTTGTACGTTGTTTTGAAAACGAAAACATAGTTCATGTTTCAGGTAAAGTTTCACCTATCGAAGATATCGAAGTGATCAACCTTGAACTTGCAATGGCCGACCTTGATTCTTGTGAGCGAGCGATTCAACGTAACGCGAAGAAGGCAAAAGGCGGCGATAAAGACGCAAAATTTGAACTAACAGTACTAGAAAAACTGTTACCAGTACTAACTGAAGGCGGCATGGCACGCACAGTTGAGCTATCTAAAGAAGAGTTAGCAGCAATCGGCTACCTAAACTTCCTTACACTGAAGCCAACTATGTACATTGCAAACGTAAACGAAGATGGTTTCGAAAATAACCCATATCTAGATGCGGTTCGCGAGTTCGCAGAAAAAGAAAACAACGTCGTTGTACCTGTATGTGCAGCTATCGAATCTGAACTATCTGAACTAGAAGATGAAGATCGCGAAGAATTCCTAGCGGATATGGGGATCGAAGAACCGGGACTGAACCGTGTAATTCGCTCTGGTTACGAGCTACTAACTCTACACACCTACTTCACGGCAGGTGTTAAAGAAGTACGTGCGTGGACAATCCCTGTTGGTGCAACTGCGCCTCAGGCGGCAGGTAAGATCCACACTGACTTCGAGAAAGGCTTTATTCGTGCAGAAGTAGTCGGTTACGACGATTTCATCCAATTCAATGGTGAAAATGGCGCAAAAGACGCAGGTAAATGGCGTCTAGAAGGTAAAGACTACATCGTAAAAGATGGTGATGTTGTACACTTCCGCTTCAATGTTTAATTAAATGAATGAATTTTAAACACTTCATTTACACTAAAAGCCAGCTGCTAAGCTGGCTTTTTTAATGCCTTAAGTAAATGAGCAAAAATAAATTACCTAACTGCAAGCTAATTTATTTCCAGTTTTAGATCATAAACACGCCTCTTTGTTTAAAAAGGAAGCGAACGAGGGTTTTTCCGAAATTTATTAAAAAAAACTGTTGACGGATCTCACTCAACTTCGCATAATGCGCGCCGTTCCCAACGACAAGACAACAAAGCGTTGAGAGTAAAAAATATGGTTTTGGCTACGTAGCTCAGCTGGTTAGAGCACATCACTCATAATGATGGGGTCACAGGTTCGAATCCCGTCGTAGCCACCATGAACAACGTTATTTAGGTTTTTACCAATTACCTTGATAACTACAGAATAAGTTGCGGAAGTGGCGGAATTGGTAGACGCACCAGATTTAGGTTCTGGCGCCGCAAGGTGTGAGAGTTCAAGTCTC
>NZ_JBSUGE010000028.1:0-51838 GCF_054064075.1 Vibrio sp. JZG10 | reverse complement strand
GTCTACGTTTCGCGATCCGTGAAGGTGGCCGTACAGTAGGTGCTGGTGTTGTTGCTAAGATCTTCGACTAATTCATAACGAATTAAACGAAATCTTGCACTCTTCTTCTTTATGAAGAAAGCGCATCGAGAAAGGGAAGCTTAGGCTTCCCTTTTTTATATCTAAATTATATTTGGTTATAAGTGTTCGTAGGAAATGCGTTAATTTTTTAATTTAAAAACAGAATATTACCGGCTCTATTTTTCAACACCTTTGGTCGTAGCACCTAACTCTCTGATCTTTGACTACTGTCCCCAAATCTATATAACAAAATATTCTGAACAGGCCTATCAATGCGACTGGTAACAAGAACTATTCTTGTTTATATTGGTTGCCACAGGTTAATTTAATAGGTTTTTGATTATGTACGTTTGTCTTTGCCATGGGGTCTCCGACAAGAAAATTAGGAAGTTGGCGATAGATGAAGGCGTAACGGATATTAAAGGAATCAAAAAATGCACAGCATTGGGTAGCCAATGTGGTAAGTGCATCAGACAAGCCAAGGATATTTTAGCGGAAACCAGTTACACGGTATTCAAACAAGCTAGCTAATTACTGTGAGCATGCAGTAATTAAGTAATTATTTGCCTAGCGTTTTGACACCTTCTCATTTGCTTCTACATTTAAATGAAGCCAAAGAGGAGGTTTTTGTCATGAAAGGCGATCCAATCATCATCCAACATCTCAATAAAGTGCTCGGAAATGAGCTCATCGCTATTAATCAGTATTTTCTTCATGCTCGAATGTATAAGGACTGGGGGTTAAAGCACCTAGCAGATAAGGAATATCACGAATCTATCGATGAGATGAAACATGCCGATCATCTGATTGAGCGTATTTTGTTTCTTGAGGGCTTACCTAATCTACAAGATTTAGGCAAGTTGATGATAGGTGAAGACACTAAAGAAATGCTCGAGTGTGACTTAAAGCTTGAAATGGCCGCCATTCCAGATTTAAAAGATGCGATTGCTTATGCTGAAGACATTCGAGACTATGTGTCTCGCGATCTGTTTCAAGATATTCTTGAAGATGAAGAAGAGCATGTTGATTGGCTAGAGACGCAACTTGGCTTGATTGAAATGTCTGGCATTGAGAACTACCTCCAAGCGCAATACGTAGACGAAGAGTAATAACGTCCAGGATTTTGCGCACTTCAATTGTAAGAAGAAAAGAGCACCTGACTCGAAAATCAGGTGCTTATCCCCGCTATCTGGTCTAATCTCTTTTATTATCGGCTTTTTAAGGATATTGCTCGCAATCTTGCCTATGAAGTTTGATTTCTATCCGATAGAATTTATCCCCCCTTACCTAAAAATAAAAAAGAGAAACGTCCATGTCTGAAGACAATCGCCAAGCAGCCACTCCAGAAGAAGAACATCGCCAAAAAGCATTGGATTACCATGCTTATCCAACTCCAGGGAAGATTGCTGTCGAATTGACAAAGCCTGCGGAAACGGCGGGTGATCTTGCCCTTGCTTACAGCCCAGGTGTTGCAGAACCAGTGCGTGAAATCGCACAAAACCCTGATAACGTGTACAAGTACACAGCGAAAGGCAACATGGTTGCTGTTATTTCTAACGGTACCGCTATTTTAGGTCTAGGTAACCTAGGTCCACTTGCATCTAAGCCAGTGATGGAAGGTAAAGCGTTACTGTTTAAACGTTTTGCAGGTCTTGATTCGATTGATATTGAAGTTAAGCACCGCACGATCGATGAATTTGTTGATACTGTTGCAAGCATTGCAGACACCTTTGGTGGTATCAACCTTGAAGATATTAAAGCACCAGATTGCTTTGAGATTGAAAAGCGTCTAATTGAACGTTGTGATGTACCAGTATTCCACGATGATCAGCACGGTACTGCGATTGTAACGGCAGCAGGCATGCTGAACGCGATCGAACTTCAAGGTAAGAAGCTTGAAGACTCAACGATCGTTTGTCTTGGCGCTGGCGCTGCAGCTGTTGCGTGTATGGAGCTGCTGATTAAATGTGGTGCAATGCGCGAAAAAATTTACATGCTGGATCGTAAAGGTGTGATCCACACTCGTCGTGATGATCTTAATGAATACAAGCAGCTATTCGCAAACAACACGGACAAACGCACATTAGAAGACGTGATTGAAGGCGCGGATCTGTTCCTAGGTGTATCTGGTCCAAACCTATTGCCAGCGGAAGCGTTGAAGCTGATGGCAGATAAGCCAATCGTATTTGCATGTTCGAATCCAGATCCTGAAATTAAGCCGGAACTTGCCCACGCTGTTCGTGATGATTTGATCATGGGGACTGGCCGTAGTGATTACCCGAACCAAGTAAACAACGTATTGTGTTTCCCATTCATCTTCCGTGGTGCTCTTGATGTGCGCGCAAGTGAAATCAATGATGAAATGAAACTTGCAGCCGTTGAGGCGATTCGTGAGCTAGCAAAAGAGCCTGTACCTGAAACTGTATTGAAGGCCGCAGGCGTCGATAAGCTTGAGTTTGGTGCAGACTACATCATTCCAAAACCAATGGATTCACGTTTACTACCACGTGTTGCAAAAGCTGTGGCTCAGGCGGCAGTTGATTCAGGTGTTGCTCGTATCGAGATGCCTGAAAACTACATGGCAGAGTAATATATCTATTAGATGTGATGTACAAAAAATGGGACGCAATTGCGTCCCATTTTTTATATCATTCTTTTGGCTCGAGATAAGAATTGCTATCAGAAGCCTCCAGTCTCGCTTTTTACTCTTCGTCAAATGACTCAAATTCGATGCCCATTTCGGTCATCAGTGCTTTTACTTCTGTTGGAATATCATCTGGACGGTCTTTACGAAGGTCTTCATCTGTTGGAAGTGGCTGACCTGTATACGCGTGCAAAAATGCTTCGCATAGTAATTCACTATTGGTTGCATGGCGTAAGTTATTGATCTGACGGCGAGTACGCTCATCAGTTAGCACTTTTAAAACTTTTAGCGGGATAGAGACGGTAATTTTTTTTACTTGTTCGCTTTTTTTGCCGTGCTCTGCATATGGGCTAATGTATTCGCCATTCCAGTCAGCCATTGCACACCTTCATTTATGTAATCGGTTAAAAATAATTTAGGTGCTGATTTTAGCTGCATTTACCGCCATAAGCAAAGACATATAGACGTCTAGAAGTGTTGACGTCTCATTTTTTGACGAGTAAAGTGAACAGAACAGCAAAGGAAGCGTGTTGATCACTTTATTTTACTCATTAGATATAGCGCATTCCTATTTAGAAGTCATTACCCGTGAAAGGATACACCCATGAGCTCTCGCAAACCTGCGACCATTGCAGTACGCACTGGTATTGAATCAGACAGCCAATATCACGCTGTCGTTCCACCTATTTATCTTTCCACTAACTATGGTTTTCCTGCTTTTGGTGAAGTACCTAAGTATGATTACACGCGATCTGGAAATCCAAACCGCGGACTGTTGGAAAGTGCGTTATCTGAACTCGAGTCTGGAAAAGGAGCGGTTGTCACGAACTGCGGTACGTCGGCATTAAATTTATGGGTGTCCGCTTTTCTTGGCCCTGATGATCTCATTATTGCTCCTCACGATTGTTATGGCGGCACCTATCGTCTTTTTAATACCCGAGCCAACAAAGGCGATTTTAAGGTTCAGTTTGTCGATCAATCAGACGAGCAAGCTTTGGATGCAGCATTAGCACAAAAACCAAAACTCATTTTGCTAGAAACTCCGTCAAACCCTCTGGTTCGCGTAGTGGATATTGCAGCTACCTGTGAAAAAGCGAAACAAGTCGGCGCGTTAGTTGCGGTGGACAATACCTTTTTGACACCCGTGTACCAAAAACCTTTAGAGCTAGGTGCGGATTTTGTTATCCACTCCACAACGAA
Source organism: Vibrio sp. JZG10 (assembly GCF_054064075.1). Taxonomy (NCBI): domain Bacteria; kingdom Pseudomonadati; phylum Pseudomonadota; class Gammaproteobacteria; order Vibrionales; family Vibrionaceae; genus Vibrio; species Vibrio sp. JZG10. The sequence continues at coordinate 47,934 of NZ_JBSUGE010000028.1, read as the reverse complement.
GTACATCAACGGTCATTCAGACGTGATTGGTGGCGTGATCATCACCAAAACAGAAGCGCATGCAGAAGAGCTTGCATGGTGGGGCAATTGCATTGGTGCGACTGGCACACCTTTCGATAGTTATATGACGTTGCGAGGCATTCGTACACTTGGTGCTCGCATGCGAGTGCATGAAGAGAGTTCACAGCAGGTACTGGCTTATCTCCAGAAGCAAGCGTTAGTTAAAACCATTTATCATCCAAGCCTGCCGGAGCACCCGGGTCATGACATTGCTAAAAAGCAGCAAACGGGCTTTGGCTCTATGCTGAGCTTTGAGTTTGCCGGTTCGTTTGAGCAGTTAAAAGTGTTCGTTAAAGAGCTCCAACTGTTTTCATTGGCTGAGTCATTAGGTGGAGTAGAAAGCTTGATTTGTCATCCGGCATCCATGACGCATCGCGCTATGGGAGAGGAAGCACTTGCAGATGCGGGGGTGTCGCATCAACTATTGCGTTTGTCTGTCGGCTTGGAAGATGCACAAGATCTCATCACAGATTTAGAGCAAGCATTCGCTAAAGCTGCCCAATAATAGGAGACGAGAATAATGACTGTACAACGTCAGCTGCATAAGTTTGGTGGCAGTAGCTTAGCAAACCCAGAATGCTATTTACGCGTTGTGGATATTCTTAAGGAGTATTCGACGGAAAATGATCTTGTGGTCGTTTCGGCGGCAGGAAAAACCACTAACCGCTTGATTGAGTTCCTAGAAGGGTTAGACAAAGATGGCCGAATCGCGCATGAAGCACTTCAAAGCCTAAGACAGTTCCAAACTGAGCTAATAGAAAACTTGTTGGAAAATGAAGTACAAGAAGAGCTATTAGCGTTACTGCATGATGAGTTCAGTACCTTATCTGAGCTGACAGCACCACTCACTGGCGCGCAAAAAGCCGCGGTACTAGGACACGGAGAAGTTTGGTCTGCTCGCCTATTGGCCGCGTTATTATCTCAACGTTCTATCCCCGCTGTCGCACAAGATGCACGAGCGTTTTTACGTGCGGAAGCCGGGACTCAACCTGAAGTTGATCGCGCTCGTTCATATCCTTTGATAAAAGAAGTTCTCGCGCAACACAATCATAAACGTGTGGTAATTACTGGCTTTATGGCTCAGAACGAGGCGGGCGAAACCATTTTACTTGGTCGTAATGGCTCTGACTATTCTGCAACTGTCATTGGTGCTCTGGCTGAAGTGAGCACGGTCACCATTTGGAGTGACGTTGCCGGTGTCTATAGTGCCGATCCGCGTTTGGTGGCAGACGCGTGTCTGTTACCGTTACTTCGATTGGATGAAGCCAGCGAACTCGCCCGTTTAGCCGCCCCAGTCCTACACAGTCGTACACTTCAGCCTGTGGCGCAAAGTACTATGGATCTCAACCTCAAGTGTAGCTATCTGCCGGAATCGGGCTCCACTCGTATTGAGCGTGTCTTAGCGTCTGGCCGTGGCGCTAAAATTATTACCTCGCTGGATGATGTTTTATTGGTGCAGCTGTCTTTCATGCATGGGCACGACTTCGAAAAAACACAGAATGATGTATTACAAGCGTTGCAGCGAGCGCAATTGGAGCCATTGGCATTTGAGGCACAGCCCGATCAACACACGTTGCGCTTGGCGTATACCGCAGAAATTGCCGGTGGCGCACTGAAACACTTACAAGAGCTTGCGGTTGAAGCGGAGATTAAGCTCAAAGAAGGCTACTCTCTCTTGGCGGCGGTAGGCGCTGGCGTTACGAAAAACGCCAACCATTGTTTTGGTTTTTATCAGAAGTTAAAACACTCTCCGGTTGAATTTATTTCTGAAACTGAGTCGGGGCTGAGTTTAGTCGCCGTTTTGCGTCGTACTGATACCGAAGTGTTGGTTCAAACGATTCATAGCCAGTTGTTCCAAGCACAAAAGCGCGTGGCGGTGGCTTTATGTGGCAAGGGCAACATTGGTTCTAGTTGGTTAAATTTATTTGCAACTCAAAAAGGTGAGCTCGAAAAACGTCATGGCATGAGCTTCGACCTTGTCGCAGTCGTGGATAGTCAAACCTACTGGTTCGATGAGCAAGGTATTGATGCAGCAAGTGTTGCTGAACGATTTGATGATGAAAGCCTAGCAAACGATGGGTCTTGGTTGAATCATTTAGGAGCGCTAAAAAATTACGATGAAGCCGTAGTGCTTGATGTGACAGCGAGCAAAGACTTAGCTCAGCGCTATGTAGAAATTGCGCAGCAGGGCATTCATTTGATTTCCGCTAACAAAGTGGCGGGTTCGGCTGATAGCCAGTATTACCATCAGGTTCAAGATGCATTCGCTAAAATTGGTCGTTATTGGCTGTACAATGCGACGGTTGGTGCGGGGTTACCGATAAACCATACCGTGCGAGATCTACGTGAAAGTGGTGATGAGATCGTTGCTCTATCGGGTATTTTCTCAGGGACGTTATCATGGTTATTCCAACAATTTGACGGCTCAGTACCATTTAATGATTTAGTCGACCTCGCTTGGCAGCAAGGTTTAACAGAGCCTGATCCTCGTTCTGATTTAGATGGTTCAGATGTGATGCGTAAGCTGGTTATCTTAGCTCGAGAGTCTGGTCTCGATATTGAGCCGGGCAGCGTTAAGGTTGAATCTCTGGTACCAGAAGAATTAAGAGAACTTAGCATCGATGACTTCTTCGATAACGGAGGGCTGTTGAGTGAAATACTGCAAGAGCGCCTGACAAAAGCACAGAGAAACGACCAAGTGCTTCGCTACGTTGCGCGTTTAGAAAAAAATGGTAAAGCGACGGTGGGAGTAGAAGCGTTATCTCGTGAACATGCACTCGCCAACCTACTGCCGTGCGACAACATTTTTGCCATTGAAAGTAAGTGGTACAAAGATAACCCACTCGTTATTCGAGGGCCTGGCGCAGGAAGAGAAGTGACAGCCGGCGCGATTCAATCCGACCTCAACCGATTAGCCGGTTTATTCTAAAGTTGCGAGATACCTAAAACCCTGGAACCCGACCAGGGTTTTTTATTTTTCCTTCAGTGTCATACTGAAGTATCGGCTTGTGATAAGTGGTGAAATAACGTTCAAGTAATAACTTGAACTATCCTCATTATTAACTTGAGAAAAATTCATAATTACAAGGTTGACATTAAATCGTATTCAATACATTCTGTAGACATATAGACGTCTAAACGTCGATTTAAGGAATTTGTTTTCGTGGCGGAGTGCCACAGGGAGAGTAAGATGGGATACACGCACGCAGGCCATATTGACGCCTTGAACCAGAATATTGCTGAGTTGTCAGACAACATCAATGTATCATTTGAGTTTTTTCCACCAAGCAGCGCTAAGATGGAAGAGACACTCTGGAATTCAGTGCACCGTCTTAAAACGCTCCAACCTAAATTTGTTTCTGTTACTTACGGCGCGAACTCTGGCGAGCGTGACAGAACGCACTCCATCATTAAAGAAATCAAAGCAACAACAGGATTGGTTGCCGCTCCTCACCTCACTTGTATTGATGCGACTCGCGAAGAGTTGATTAATATTGCCGATGATTACTGGAATAATGGCATTGAAAATATCGTTGCTCTGCGTGGTGATATTCCTCCTGGTGGCGGTGCGCCTGACATGTATGCCTCGGATCTGGTTGAGTTGCTGAAATCACGTCACGATTTTGATATCTCAGTTGCCGCGTTTCCTGAGGTTCACCCTGAAGCTAAAAGTGCGCAGTCTGACTTATTGAACCTAAAACGTAAGGTTGATGCTGGCGCAAACCGTGCAATTACTCAGTTCTTTTTTGATGTTGAGTCTTATCTTCGATTCCGTGACCGTTGTGTAGCGGCAGGAATTGACGTGGAAATTGTGCCAGGAATTTTGCCTGTATCGAACTTTAAGCAAGCCTCTCGCTTTGCTGCGCAGAACAATGTGAAAGTACCAGGCTGGATGAGTAAACAGTTCGAAGGCTTGGATGATGATCCGGTGACTCGTCAGCTTGTGGGAGCAAGCCAAGCTATTGATATGGTGCGCGTACTGAGTCGTGAAGGCGTTAAGGATTTCCACTTCTACACCCTAAACCGTGCAGAGATGACTTACGCTTTATGTCATACGCTAGGCGTTCGTCCTCGCGCTGTAGTAGGTGCATAAATCGGGTTTCAAAAAGACAAAAGGCTTGCCGAGTGGCAAGCCTTTTTCGTTGTATCAAAGTAAAAGGAAATTAACCAATCACTTCAAGTTCTGTTAGGACTTCTTCAGCCCACGTGATCCACGTTTCACGTAACAGTAGGTTACGACGAAGCGTTAAACGCTCTAGGCGAGCTTGTTTGTCTAAAGTTGACGGCGTTGCGTAGTAAGCCGCTTCAATTTCTTTGTAGTGAGAAACCAGTTTGCGAGACTCTTCAACCAGTTCGGCGAGTTGATCACGGAAAGGTGTTGATGGTTGAACGGCACATGCCATCAATTTCGCTGAAAATTCATCACGAACAGTCGGGTGTGCAGTTGGTTGATCAAACCATTCTCCTAAAGCGCTGCGACCAGCATCTGTGATGGAGTAAACCTTACGGTCTGGTTTGCCTTCTTGGGGTTCTAATACGCAAGTAACCAGCTCTTTCTCGGCCATTTTATTGAGTTCACGGTACACTTGTTGGTGGCTTGCTTTCCAGAAGTAACCGATGCTAGCAGAGAATTCTTTAGTGATATCGTAACCGGTTGCGTCGCGAGTGCTAAGAACAGTTAAGATTACGTGTGGTAATGACATGTCTTCAATCCAAATGGTCAATAAACTTGTAAACAAGCTACTTATACTTTCAGCTGTGCTCTTTCTGGCACTTGAGTTTTTTAATGTATAAGTAGCACCAACAATGTTGGTCCTGTCACCTTAAAGCCGTTTATCACCTAGAGAGATGGGGAGTCCCATCATGGCTGGAGCAGGTATGATTGGATTTATGAGCTCTCAGCAGGCAAGTAGTATATAAATAATAAGCATGAAGTGGAATAGTAGGACAAAATTACCCTAAAAAACTAACATAATAATCAATAGTGTTAACTTGTGGTTTTTTATTCTTTTTGTGTGGTAATTTTTGGGTTTTTTATAGTTTATTAAACTGTCTTTTGGTTGCGCAATTATCCAGCGCCAAAAAAAAGCTGAGCACTTGCTCAGCTTTTTTATTACAAATGAAGCGATTAGCCTGTGTTGCGCATGCCAGCTGCAATACCAGCAATTGTCACCATTAGTGCTTCTTCTAGGTTTGCAGATGCTTCTTCGGTTTGGCGTGTACGGTATAGCAACTCGGCTTGTAGCATGTTCAATGGCTCAACGTAGATGTTGCGCAAGCGAATTGATTCGAGTCCCCAAGGGTCATGCTGCATCAAGTTTTCGTTGTTCTCTACATTCAGTACTGCTTTGATATCTTCTTGAAGCTGAGCGCGAAGCTTTTCACCGAGTGGACGGAGTGATTCATCCACCAATCGCTCATCGTAATAGCGAGAAATATCGATATTACACTTCGAGTACACCATTTCTAACATGCCAAGGCGAGTCGAGAAGAACGGCCATTCACGACACATCTCTTCGAGCAGCGCTTGGTGACCTTTATCGATCGAGTATTGAATTGCTTCACCCGCACCTAACCATGCTGGAAGTACCAAACGATTTTGGCTCCATGAGAAGATCCACGGGATTGCACGTAAGCTTTCCACTCCGCCCTTCGGATTACGTTTTGCAGGACGAGAGCCAAGTGGCAACTTACCGAGCTCGAGCTCTGGTGTCGCTTGACGGAAGTAAGGCACAAAGTCAGGCTCGCCGCGAACTACGTTGCGATAAGACTCGCAGCTAACTTCTGATAGCACTTCCATTAAGTCGCGCCATTCTTGTTTTGGCTCTGGTGGTGGCAATAGGTTGGCTTCTAGAATCGCGCTCGCGTAAAGGTTAAAACTGTTTACAGCGACATCTGGAAGGCCCAGTTTAAAGCGGATCATCTCGCCTTGTTCTGTTACGCGCAAACCACCTTTCAAGCTTTTTGGTGGTTGAGACAGAAGTGCTGCGTGTGCTGGCGCGCCGCCGCGGCCTACTGTACCGCCACGACCGTGGAATAGAGTCAGTTCAACACCTTCTTCTTCCGCCACTTTTACTAACGACTCCATTGCATGGTACTGAGCCCAGCCTGCAGACATGACACCCGCATCTTTCGCTGAGTCAGAGTAACCAATCATGACCATTTGGTGGTTTTGGATAAAGCCACGGTATAGGTCGATACCCATCAGCTGTTTGATGACCGATTCTGCATTGTTCAAGTCGTCTAGCGTCTCGAATAATGGGCAAACATCCATACGATATGGGCAGCCTGCTTCTTGCAGAAGTAGGTGGACTGCTAACACATCCGATGCAGTGCGTGCCATAGAAATAACGTAGGCACCGAATGCTTCACGCGGTTGTGCTGCAATAATCTTACAGGTGTCCAAAACCTCTTTGACAGGTTCTGATGGTTCCCAATCACGAGGCAGAAGAGGACGCTTAGATGCGAGTTCGTTGGTTAGGAAAGCAATCTTATCTTGCTCGCTCCATTGTTCGTAATCACCAATGCCTAAGTAGCGGGTTAATTCAGACAATACGTCTGAATGACGCGTGCTCTCTTGGCGGATATCAAGGCGAACAAGATGAATACCAAATGCTTTTACGCGGCGCAATGTATCTAGTAGAGAGCCATTTGCGATCACACCCATGCCACATTCATTTAGCGACTGGTAACAGGCATACAGAGGTTCCCAAAGTTGCTCGACTTTTTGCAACGGAGCTTTAACGGCCAGTTTTTGACCATGGATCTTAGCATCGAGAATATCTTTGGTTTCGTTCAATAGTGAGCGAAGTTGTTTCAGGATTGCACGATATGGTTCGTGCTGATCTTCGCCAGCAAGTTCACGAACTTGATCGTTTGAAACCGTCATAGATAGTTCACTGATCAACTCGTTGATGTCATTGAGATAAAGATCTGCGGCTTTCCAACGAGACAGAAGCAATACTTCACGCGTCACGCTATGAGTGACGAACGGGTTACCGTCGCGGTCCCCCCCCATCCAAGAAGAGAAGTGCACTGGGCGAGCATCAATTGGTAAACCTTCACCCAAGTAAGATTTCAAGCGATCGTGCATTTCACGTAAGAAGTCTGGCACCGCTTCCCATAGTGAGTTTTCAACGACTGCAAAACCCCATTTTGCTTCATCCAGCGGAGTAGGGCGCTGTTGTCGAATTACGTCTGAATGCCAGCTTTGTGCGATCAGTTGCTCTAAACGACGCTCGGTTTTCTTGCGCTCTTTAGAAGAAAGATCACTCAGTTCCAACTTTGATAAGCACTCGTTGATCTTGACCAACTTGTTGATCATCGTGCGACGCGTGATTTCCGTTGGGTGAGCCGTCAATACCAATTCAATATTCAGATCACGAACCGCTTGCGCAGTGTCCAGTTTGCTCACATCGTTTTGTACCAGTTTAGAAAACAGCGAGTTAATCGCGTCTGGTTCACAAATGTGCTCTTCACAATGGCGTGAAATCGTGTGGTATTGCTCAGCAATATTGGTGAGATTTAGAAATTGGTTAAACGCACGGGTAACGGGCGTTAGTTGCTCATCAGGTAAATGTTTGATTTCTTCGATCAAGCTGTCCCTGTCTGCTTGATTTCCTGCTTGAGCTGATTTGGATAATTTACGAATGGTTTCCACTTTCTCGAAGATTTCTTCGCCATGGGCATCGCGAATGGTGTTACCCAATAAGTGGCCTAACATGCGCACATTACTTTTGAGTGCGGCGTATTTCTCGTTCATTGTCGTCCTGCCTCGTAAAAAAACTACATCCATTGTCCTTGTTAAGACTCCAATCTAGCGAAAAGCACCAGTTATAGTCAAATAAAGCAGACTAAGTTTGCAATTATTCCGCTGTCTCCTGATTTAGAGCAAATTTACGGCAGCTGTAGAATAAGAAGTGAAAATTAATTACAAAATAACAAGTTAAAGAAGTGTTAAGGCTAGCGCTAAATTGTGAAGATAAAAAGATGCAGCTCAATCGAGCTGCACTGACTTTTGAGTTTATTCGCGTATTAACAGCAATACTTGACCATTGCCTTTGAAAGCACATCAATTGTGGGATCGATAAAATCAAATGAGAGAAACTCATCCGGTTGGTGCGCTTGGTCAATTGAACCCGGGCCAAGAACTAAGGTTGGACAGAGCTGTTGTAAGAAGGGCGCCTCAGTACAGTAGTTCACGGTTTCTGAACTAGTTTGGCAGATCTCTTCAACACCACCGATAAATGGGTGGTCATGTTGGCATTCGTAACCCGGAATTGGTTCATGTAAGGGAATTATCTCCAAGCGTCCAGGCCACTTTGCTTCGACTTCTTTTAATGCTCCGCGCAGCATATTTTCTAGGCCATCCAGGCTGATCCCTGGTAGTGGGCGAACATCATAGTGCAGCTCACAGCAACCACAAATACGGTTAGCGCTGTCACCGCCGTGAATGTGTCCAAGGTTTAGGGTAGGGCTTGGAATGGCAAAACCCGGATGGTGGTATTCTTTCACCAATTTATCGCGCAGTTGCATCATGGCAAACATCACTTCATGCATGATCTCAATCGCGTTAACGCCTAAGGCAGGATCGGATGAATGGCCTGACTTACCCGTGACCCGAATTGCATTCGCCACATGACCTTTGTGGCCGCGAATAGGAATGAGGCTGGTGGGCTCACCAATAATGCAGTAATCCGGCTTAAAAGGAGCGTTTACGGTGAAATGTCGTGCACCCAACATGGTGGTTTCTTCGTCACAAGTGGCTAATACGTATAGCGGCTTGGTTTGCTTACTCCAGTCGACTTTTTTGACGGCTTCGTAAATAAAGGCAAAAAAGCCCTTCATGTCTGCCGTGCCTAAACCGTAAAAGCGGTTGTCTTTTTCCGTCAGTTTATGCGGCTCAAAATTCCATCGCCCTTGATCGAATGGCACGGTATCACTATGGCCAGCAAGTAAAAGGCCGCCTTCACCCTCTCCCATACGTGCGATCATATTGTGCTTGCCTGGCTCGACTTCGATCACTTCAACGCTAAAACCCAGATCTTTAAACCAAGATGCGAGTTTTTCGATGACTTTTGCATTGCCCTGATCCCAGCTCGGATCCGTGGAGCTGATAGAAGAGGTGCTGATGAGTCCTTCATAGACCTCTAGAAAAGTTGGTAATTGCATGGATTCTTCAAATCTCCTGTTGACAGACAGACCACAAAAATGTAAAACACATATTAAATCATGTTTAATGAATAAAAAATCAAAATAAAGCAAAAATTAAATATGAATAGTCATTTGAGCCTTTAAGTATATGGATGTCACACAATGCTAAAAACCACGATTATTGGAGCCAGCGGTTACACCGGCGCAGAGTTAGCGTTAATGGTTAATAAACACCCACAACTCACGCTATCAGGTTTATACGTTTCCGCCAACAGTGTTGATGCAGGAAAGAATATTGCGCAGCTGCACGGTAAGTTAGCAGGCATCATTGATATGCCGGTCTCGCCACTAACGGATCCACTGCAAATCGCTCAAGAATCGGATGTGGTGTTTTTAGCAACGGCTCATGAGGTGAGCCACGATCTAGCCCCAACTTTCTTGGAGGCAGGCTGTCAGGTATTCGATTTATCGGGGGCATTCCGCGTCCAAAGTGAAGGTTTTTACAACACCTTTTATGGCTTCGAGCATCAACATAATAACTGGCTAGATAAAGCTGCATACGGCTTAGCAGAGTGGAACCAGGAATCAATTAAAACTGCTCCCTTAGTTGCTGTAGCAGGTTGCTACCCGACTGCTTCGCAGTTAGCCATCAAACCTCTACTCGAAAATGCATTAGTGGATACCAATCAATGGCCTGTCATTAATGCGACCAGCGGTGTATCCGGAGCTGGGCGTAAAGCTTCTATGGTGAACAGTTTCTGTGAAGTGAGCTTGCAACCTTATGGTGTATTTACTCATCGTCACCAACCAGAAATTGCTCAGCACTTAGGTTGCGATGTGATTTTTACTCCTCACTTAGGCAACTTTAAACGCGGCATTCTTGCCACGATCACCATGAAGCTAGCATCAGGCGTTACAGAGCAACAAGTCGCTCAAGCATTTGAACAAGCTTATCTAGGAAAGCCTGCCGTGCGTTTAAAAGGCGATAGCATTCCACGTATTCAGGATGTCGAAAATACCCCTTTCTGCGATATCGGCTGGAAGGTACAAGGTGAACACATCATTGTGATTTCAGCCATCGACAATCTACTCAAAGGTGCATCAAGTCAAGCGATGCAATGTCTCAATATTCATTATGGTTACCCAGAACTGACAGCGTTGCTGTAGTCGTTGAAAGAGGGAAATGCGATGACGCAAACCAATCAAGCTCCTTTAGTCATTAAGCTAGGCGGTGCAGCTCTATCTTGCACTCAAACCTTAAGCCAACTTTTTGGTGCCATTGCGGCTTACCAAAAATCGGCACAGCGACAAATCGCCATCGTTCATGGCGGTGGCTACCTAGTTGATGAGTTGATGGCAAAGCTTCAGCTTGAAACCGTAAAGAAAAACGGTTTACGCGTAACGCCTTACGATCAAATTCCGGTGATTGCAGGTGCGCTTGCAGGTACCGCAAACAAGTTGCTTCAAGGTCAAGCGATTGCGGACGGTCTTAACGCTGTGGGTCTTAGCCTTGCGGATGGTGGTTTGTGTCTTGTTGAAGAACTTGACCCAGAACTCGGCGCGGTAGGTAAAGCATCACCGGGTGATTCAACGCTATTACAAGAGGTACTAAACACAGGTGCATTGCCGATCATCAGTTCAATTGGCTTAACCACAGATGGCCAGATGATGAATGTGAATGCTGACCAAGCCGCAGTCGCGGTGGCAGGTGCTCTCGATGCTGAATTAGTCCTGTTGTCAGATGTGAGTGGCGTACTCGATGGAAAAGGCCATTTGATCAAAACTCTGTCGGAACAACAAGCGAGCATGTTGATCGATGGACATGTGATCACAGACGGCATGATCGTCAAAGTTAAAGCTGCTTTGGAGGCGGCCAATGATCTTGGTCGTCCTATCGAAGTCGCGACCTGGCGTTACCCAGAAAAATTAGTACAGCTATTCGCTGGTGAAAGTATTGGAACGCAATTTTTGCCTCAATAAGCATCAGCAAAAGAATTCAATATTAGGAAGTAGTAGTTGGCACTGACCGCCGAGCGCAGCGCCAGTTAAGTTTGGAGAAGAGAGATGAGCAAAGTGAACGTAAATAAAGTGGTAGTCGCATACTCAGGCGGTCTAGATACCTCAGTAATTATCCCGTGGCTAAAAGAGAACTACGATTGTGAAGTCGTTGCTTTCGTTGCCGATGTTGGTCAAGGCGCAGAAGAGCTAGAAGGCATTGAAGCGAAAGCAAAAGCCTCTGGTGCTTCTGAGTGCTACATCGCTGACTTGAAAGAAGAAATGGTCGCAGACTACATTTACCCGACGCTAAAAACCGGCGCGTACTACGAAGGCAAGTACCTGCTGGGTACATCAATGGCGCGTCCAATTATTGCTAAAGCACAGGTTGAAGTCGCACGTAAAGTGGGCGCGGACGCATTGTGTCACGGCTGTACAGGTAAAGGTAATGACCAAGTTCGTTTCGAAGGCGCATTCGCAGCACTAGCACCAGATCTACAAGTGATTGCCCCTTGGCGTGAATGGGACCTAGTGAGCCGTGAAGAATGTTTGGATTACCTAGCTGAGCGTAACATTCCTTGTTCAGCGTCTCTTACTAAGATCTACTCACGTGATGCAAATGCATGGCACATTTCCACTGAAGGTGGCGTCCTAGAAGATACGTGGAACGCACCAAACGAAGATTGCTGGGTATGGACTGTAGACCCAGAGCAAGCACCAAACGAAGCGGAATACGTCACGCTGAAAGTAGAAAAAGGTGAGGTGGTCGAAGTTGATGGCGAAGCGATGACACCATACAACGCGTTGGTGTATCTAAACGAAAAAGGTGCGAAGCACGGTGTTGGTCGTATCGATATCGTGGAAAACCGTCTAGTAGGAATGAAATCTCGTGGCTGCTACGAAACACCGGGAGGCACCATCATGATGGAAGCGCTGCGTGCTGTAGAGCAGCTTGTGCTAGACAAGTCATCATTCGAATTCCGTGAGGAGCTAGGTCTAAAAGCGTCTCACCTTGTGTACGATGGCCGTTGGTTTACGCCACTATGTAAGTCGATCCTTGCCGCTTCAGAAGAGCTAGCGCAAGACGTGAATGGCGAAGTGGTTGTTAAGCTCTACAAAGGCCAAGCCACGGTAACGCAAAAACGTTCTGACAACAGCTTGTACTCAGAAGAGTTCGCTACGTTTGGTGAAGATGAGGTTTACGACCAAAGCCATGCGGGTGGTTTCATCCGTCTTTACTCGCTATCAAGCCGTATCCGTGCGTTGAACAGCCAGAAAAAATAATCTCTCCACATCTCGGATTGAGTAAAGACCTGCTATTGGATAGCAGGTCTTTTTTGTTGGCTTACGTCTATGAGTACAAAGATGCAAATGCATCCTGTTTGAATATATATGTAAAAATATTGAATTTATACTTTATTTTTTGTCGAAATTGCCGTAACGTTGACCCATAAGAAAAAGTGAGCAAATGACCATCAAATTGGTTACTACTCATTCGAGAACGTTAGAGTAAGCAATAGTCATCAGGAGAAACGCAATGGCATTATGGGGCGGAAGATTTACCCAAGCGGCAGACACTAGATTTAAAGAGTTTAACGATTCGTTGCGTTTTGACTACCGATTGGCTGAGCAAGACATCGTAGGTTCAATCGCATGGTCTAAAGCTCTGCTTTCTGTAGATGTTCTATCGGCAGAAGAACAGCAAAAGCTGGAACTTGCTTTAAACGAGCTGAAGTTAGAAGTGATGGAAGATCCTCATCAAATTCTTCGCTCAGATGCAGAAGATATCCACTCGTGGGTTGAACAGCAGCTGATTAGTAAAGTGGGAGATTTAGGTAAAAAACTCCACACTGGGCGTTCTCGTAATGACCAAGTAGCGACAGACCTAAAACTTTGGTGTCGTCAGCAAGGCCAGCAACTGTTGATTGCTTTAGATCGTCTGCAATCGCAAATGGTTCATGTTGCTAAGCAGCACCAAGGCACTGTATTGCCTGGCTATACTCATCTTCAGCGCGCTCAACCTGTCACCTTTGCTCACTGGTGTTTGGCTTATGTTGAAATGTTCGAGCGTGACTACTCTCGTCTGAATGATGCCTTACAGCGTCTCGACACTTGTCCACTTGGCTCGGGGGCTTTAGCTGGCACGGCTTATCCGATTGATCGTGAACAATTAGCACATAATCTCGGTTTCCACCGCGCTACGCGTAATTCACTCGATTCGGTTTCGGATCGTGATCATGTGATGGAACTGATGTCGGTGGCCTCGATTTCTATGTTGCACCTTTCTCGTCTTGCAGAAGATATGATCTTCTACAACTCAGGGGAGTCTAACTTCATTGAGTTAGCGGATACGGTGACGTCTGGTTCGTCATTGATGCCACAGAAGAAAAATCCGGATGCACTTGAGTTGATCCGTGGTAAGACAGGGCGTGTCTATGGCGCATTATCGAGCATGATGATGACAGTGAAAGCCCTACCATTGGCGTACAACAAAGACATGCAAGAAGATAAAGAAGGGTTGTTTGATGCTTTAGACACATGGAATGATTGCATGGAAATGGCTGCGCTGTGTTTTGATGGCATTAAAGTGAATGGTGAGCGTACGCTTGAAGCTGCGAAGCAAGGGTATGCGAACGCGACGGAGTTAGCTGATTACTTAGTGGCGAAAGGCATCCCATTCCGTGAGGCGCACCATATTGTGGGCGTAGCGGTGGTAGGGGCAATTGACAAAGGCTGCGCGCTGGAAGAATTGTCTCTGCAAGAGCTAAAAGCCTTCTCTGAGGTGATTGAAGATGATGTGTATGACATTCTGACAATAGAGTCTTGTTTGGAAAAACGTTGTGCGCTGGGTGGCGTTTCGCCTCACCAAGTCGCTTATGCGGTAGAGCAAGCGGATAAACGTCTGAGCCAGCGTGACAGCTCGGCAGTGAAAGTGCGTCCTGCACGTTTGACGGACATTGAAACACTAGAGGGCATGGTGGCTTATTGGGCGAACCTCGGTGAGAATCTACCCCGCTCTCGTAATGAGCTAGTGAGAGATATTGGTTCCTTCGCGGTGGCTGAGCATCATGGTGAAGTGACAGGTTGCGCTTCTCTATATGTGTATGACTCAGGGTTGGCTGAAATACGCTCTCTTGGTATCGAAGCAGGCTGGCAAGGTCAAGGACAGGGCAGTGCAATCGTAAATCACTTGGTTGAGAAAGCACGTCAAATGGCGATAAAGAAGGTCTTTGTCCTCACTCGAACGCCAGAGTTCTTTATGAAGCAGAGCTTCTTACCAACATCGAAGTCGCTGTTGCCAGAAAAAGTCTTGAAAGATTGCGATCAGTGTCCACGTCAGCACGCGTGTGATGAAGTGGCGCTAGAGATCAATTTAATGGAGCAAGTGATCCAAAAATCGCATGTGGCATGAGCTGAAATTTCGGAGTGATTTTATTAGCATTCAATGACATAGTTATTTTCTGATTCACTTACATCAGTATTTGCTAAAAAAAACGAAAAAATTTGGAACCTTTGAGAGGAAGCTCGGTCTATTAAAGTACCACTGCTTTTTCTTAGAAGAATCTAAGAGAGCCCCAGAACTGATATTGGTTTTGGGGCTTTTTTCTATCTGCCACTTTACTCTTTTTTATCCGTCTCTTTTCGTCCTCGCCGACGTTGCCACGGCAAGATGACAAAACGCATCCATAAGTGCAAAAACAATAAAATATTGAAAGCGAAACCAGCAAAGATCAAAGCGATCGACTCGATGCTTTGTGGATCATCTTTGAACGCAAACCACCACACAATCCAGCACAGTACCGAAAGCACCGTTAACTGATCCAAGCATCGTTGGCAACGCCCAAGCTTTTTCCAAAACCAATGTTCCTCGCAACGGCGACAAGTCATAGTGTTTTCCAAGGCATCAGTGCTGCTTCAGATTATATACCTAACACAAAGAGAGAAAGCGTTTTTTGTCGCAGCTTAGAGCGCAGGAACACAACCAAAAATGGAAAGTTAGCTTTGTAGAGCTTATGTGGCACGTGATTGATGTATGGTGCGCTGTCAGTCTTTAATAGGAAAAATAATCATGTCGACAGAATTGAAATTTGCGCTGAGTATCGCTGGTGGCTTTTTTACGATCGGTGTAGTCGCGATCATCATGGTAAGTCGTTACGCAATGATGGCAGTGTAGTACTTATGTAATCGCCTCAAAGTAGTCAACAGAAAGCCCCGTTAATCACGAGGCTTTCTGTTTTTCTTGGTATGTAAAGACTGGCTCGATTGAGCATGAAATCGTTAGCAACCAGGCCCACAGTCAAGGCAATGTTTCACCATTTCTGGCCCTAAGTGTAGTTTTGCATTCAAATCACGTAGAGCGGTGCGGACACCCTCTTCGATCACTGGATGGTAGAAGGGCATATCTAGCATCTCAGAAACCGTCATTCTATTTTGGTGTGCCCAAGCCAAAAGATGCGCGAGGTGTTCTGCGTTCGGCCCCATCATCTCTGCACCTAAAAAGCGTCCAGTACCTTGCTCGCCATAGACATGTAACATCCCTTTGTTTCGTAGCATGACACGCGAACGTCCTTGATTCTCAAACGAGACTTCGCCAGTAACAAAACAACCACAGCTTCCTAAGCGAGTTTCCAGTTGTTTGAAAGTTTCACCGACCATAGCTATTTGCGGATCGGAGAATACAGCTGAAATTGGCGAACGACGCAGACCTGCACGAATATCCGGGAAGCGACCAGCATTATCACCAGCAATGCGACCTTGGTCAGCAGCCTCGTGCAGCAATGGAACTTGGTTACTTGCATCACCCGCAATAAAAATACTCTCTACGGAGGTTTGCAATGTGTAGTGATCTGCGGTTGGTACACCGCGTTCATCTAATGCCACATTGGTGTTCTCGATCGCTAGCTTATCTACGTTTGGACGTCGTCCAGTGGCTGCTAAAACGTAATCAACAATAAAGGTTTCTAATTCACCGTCGTGGTTAATGAATTTGATTTCAACTTTGTCTGCGCCTGCTGCATTCGATGATGGTATGCGCTTCATGCTTTCTACTTTTACATCGGCATCAAGATAGAACTCTTCTTTAAAAGTTTTATCTGCGTAAGCCATCACCTCTGGATCTGTCAGTGGACCAACTTGACCACCAAGACCAAAGAGCTTCACTTTCACCCCTAGGCGGTGCAATGCTTGACCGAGTTCAAGTCCGATCACTCCGGGGCCAAATACCGCAACGGACTCAGGCAAATCATCCCAATCAAAGACATCATCATTAATTACGAGACGGTCACCCAACTCATTCCAAGCTGCTGGATAAGCAGGACGAGAGCCCGTCGCGATCACAATCCGTTTTGCGGTGACTTGAGTATGGTCATCTATGATAAGTGTATG
Organism: Vibrio sp. JZG10; assembly: GCF_054064075.1. Taxonomy (NCBI): domain Bacteria; kingdom Pseudomonadati; phylum Pseudomonadota; class Gammaproteobacteria; order Vibrionales; family Vibrionaceae; genus Vibrio; species Vibrio sp. JZG10. Next base: position 31,341 of record NZ_JBSUGE010000028.1, on the reverse strand, counting down.
ATCATCGGCAAACTTCGCGTAGCCCGATAGTTTGTCTTCAGCGGGAATATCATCGACACTTTCAAGCACAAAGCCAACAAAACGATCGCGTTCGCGCTTTACACGATCCATAACTTCTTGTCCGTTAATGCGTATTTCACCTTGCGGATGGATCCCAAATCCAGGCGCTTTTTCGATTTGGTGGACACTTTCTGCGGCCGCAATCAACAGCTTAGAGGGCATGCAACCGACGCGAGCACAGGTTGTTCCGTAAGGGCCGCCTTCAATCATTACTACGCTATTAGTATGAGCTTTTGCTGCTCGATAAGCGCCAAGACCAGCAGTACCACCACCAATAATCGCTACGTCGACATTAACTTGTTTCATCGTGAACTCTCGCTTTTTGTTTTTAAGCCAAGCTAGCTACATTGAGCTTGGAGAGTGAATTGGGTCGTTGAATCTGTATAAGGAGTCACCTTATCGGTAGACGACTACTTATCTAGACTAGTAGAAGAAGTGAGTTAGGGTTGGCCTCCGAGCCAAAGGCACCGGAGACCGAGGGTGTAGGCTATGGACAGCTTAGCCTAGATACGCTTCTAGCTCTTCGCTACCGCCGATGTGCTTGCCACCGATAAAGACTTGTGGAACAGTCGTGCGACCAGATATAGCTCGTAGACTAACTGTCGTTGCGTCTTTACCCAGAATCACTTCTTCATATTGAAGACCGTGGTCAATCAGGTTTTGTTTCGCTTTCATACAGAAAGGGCAGCCTGGTTTAGTGAACACCGTGATGGATTCTTGCGTTTTGTAGTCAGGCGCTATGTAATTCAGCATCGTATCTGCGTCTGACACCTTGAATGGGTCGCCAGGTTCGTTTGGCTCAATGAACATTTTTTCTACTACGCCATCTTTTACTAGCATGCTGTAACGCCATGAGCGTTTACCAAAGCCGATGTCGTTTTTATCCACTAACATGCCCATGCCATCGGTGAACTCACCATTACCGTCAGGAATGAAGGTGATGTTTTCTGCTTCTTGGTCTTGTTTCCATGCATTCATCACGAACGTATCATTGACTGAGACACAAATAATCTCATCCACTCCGTGCTCTTTAAATACAGGGAACAATTCGTTGTAACGAGGTAGATGGCTTGATGAACAGGTTGGAGTAAATGCACCCGGTAAGCTAAATACGATAACGGTCTTACCTTTAAATAGCTCATCAGTCGTTACATTCATCCAAGAGTCACCTTGACGAACTGGAAAAGTAACTTGAGGGACTTGTTGACCTTCTTTAGATACAAACATAATGATTTCCTTTAACTATTTTAAATTATGCGTATAGAGCTTAGCGTTTTTCTTTGCTCTGTTTCGTTCTGTTGAGCCCATTATTGTAAAAATCCTTTGATAGCTCTAATCGTTTGGTGTTATGGTTTTGATAGGTATTAGCTATTGTTAAAAGAAGCGAATTGTGAGTTATGAATATTCGAGATTTTGAGTACTTAGTTGCACTTGCGGAACATAAGCACTTTCGCAAAGCGGCAGAAGCATGTTTTGTTAGCCAACCAACATTGAGTGGACAAATTCGTAAGCTAGAGGATGAACTCGGTACCACGCTTTTAGAGCGAAGCAGCCGTCGCGTTTTGTTTACCGATTCAGGGTTGCAGTTGGTGGAGCAAGCTAAGCGTATCTTAAGTGAAGTGAAAACTTTTAAAGATATGGCGAGTGGTCAGAGCGGAGCAATGACTGGGCCTATGCATATCGGTTTCATCCCGACGGTAGGTCCGTATCTACTACCCAAAATTCTGCCGCAGATAAAAGAAGCATTTCCTGAACTGGAGCTGTTCCTGCACGAAGCTCAAACACATCAGTTGGTGCGTCAATTAGAAGAAGGTAAATTGGACAGCTTGGTCTTGGCTTCGGTTGATGAAACGGCACCTTTTAAAGAAATCGAAGTGTATAACGAGCCGTTAAGCGTTGCGGTGCCATGTGATCATGAGTGGGCCTCTCTCGACCATGTTGATATGTTGGAGTTGAATGGTAAAACCGTTTTAGCGCTAGGAGACGGTCACTGTCTTCGTGATCAAGCGTTAGGTTTCTGTTTTGCTGCCGGAGCGAAAGACGATGAACGCTTTAAGGCAACCAGTTTGGAGACACTGCGGAATATGGTCGCTGCTGGTGCTGGGATTACGTTATTGCCTCAGCTTTCTATCCCCAATGAGAAGCAAAAAGATGGCGTGTGCTATGTACCAGCCGTTAACCCTACGCCTTCGCGCAATATAGTCCTTGTATATCGCCCGGGCTCACCACTGCGTGCAAGGTTTGAAGCTTTGGCGGCGAAGATTAAAGAAGTATTGGCTTCTTACCCTTCATTGAACGCCGCGGCGTAAAAGCCGACATAAAAAAGGGAGAGCGAATGCTCTCCCTTTTGCTTTAGTGATTTAGAACAGCTCTTCTGCGCCAGAGCCGGAAGAATAAATACTGTCTTCCAAACGGTCTCCAGCGTATTCGGTAGGCTCAGTGCCTTTTTCAAAGTATTCGAACATCGATGTGCTGTCTACTTTGTGCGTTAGCATGCCAGTGTTGCGATCAATACGAACACGAATGATGTTATCTGGAATATTTTTACCTTGCTCAGGTGTTTCTTCTAGTGCAACGCGCATAAAGTCAATCCAAGCGGGTTCTGCGGTTTTCGCACCCGATTCAGCACCAGAAATTTGGCCTTTGCCTAGGTTGCTATTAACCGTTGTGCGACCAAGGGCGCGTGAGTGATCATCAAAACCAACCCAAGCAATGGCAACAACACCAGGACCATAGCCGTTGTACCAAGCATCTTTGGAGTCATTCGTTGTACCCGTTTTACCACCGATATCACGACGCCCCAGTTTTTGAGCACGCCAGCCAGTACCGTTCCACCCCGTACCTTCACGCCAGTTACCACCACCCCAAATGTTGCTGTACATCATCTCACGCATCAAGAATGCATTTTGCTCAGAGATAACTTGTGGAGCATATTGAGGTTCATCATTTTCCAGTGCGTTGTCTGTTGCCAAACCATCAATCGCGACGTCTTGTTCGCCAAACTCATCGGCATAGCGATTGTCTGGCTGAGCGCTCATTTGTGGGCAATCCTTATGACAAACGCTCTTTGGATTCGCTTTAAACAGCACTTCACCGAATGCATCTTCCACGCGTTCTACGTAGAACGGTTCGACGTAATAACCTCCGTTCGCAAATACAGAGTAGCCTTGTGCCACTTTCATTGGTGTTAAGCTACCAGCACCGAGCGCGATGGTCTCTGAACGTGGTACTTGGTTAATATCAAAACCAAAACGAGTAAGGTACTGACGAGTTTCATCAAGGCCTACTTCACGCAGCGTACGCACTGCCATCACGTTCTTTGACTGAGCTAAGCCGAGGCGAAGGCGAGTTGGACCGCCATAGGTTGGTGGTGAGTTTTTAGGTCGCCAAGCCGAACCAGAACCTGCGTCCCATTTGTTAATCGGCGCATCGTTGATCAGAGTGGCCAAGGTAAGTCCCTTGTCAATTGCGGCTGAGTAGATAAATGGTTTGATACTTGAGCCAACCTGACGCACTGACATAGTGGCACGGTTAAACTTACTATGAACAAAGTTAAAGCCACCCACTAACGACAATATCGCACCATTTTCCGGGTTCATCGCGACAAACGCGGTGTTCGCTGTTGGCACTTGGCTCAGTTTCCAGCCTTGTGTCGTGTTGTCATCTTCATTGGCTTCGCTCACTTCGCGAACCCAAACTTGTTGACCCGTCGCTAGCACATCATGCGCTGATTTTGGCGTTGAGCCTTGGCGGTTTTCGGTGATGTATTTACGTGCCCAATGCATTCCAGTCCAAGGAATGGTCTGCTCTTCATAGTTTTTAACCCAAACTTGTGCAGTCTTATCATCGACTTTTGTCACGACGGCAGGATAAAGGTCACCATAAGTTGGTTGCTTCTTAAGATGCTTTTCTATTTGCTCGCTGTCCCAAGCGGTTTCACCTTCTTTCCAAAGCACTTTCTCCGCACCGCGGTAGCCGTGACGTTCATCGTATGACAGCAGATTATTTACCACGGATGTATTCGCGGCATCTTGCAGTTTAGAGTCCACCGTCATGTAGATATTCAAGCCAGAGGTATAGGCTTCTTCTTCACCGTACTCTTTCACGGCCCATGCACGAGCTAGTTCCGCCACATAAGGAGCTGAAAGTTCAATTTCAGCACTGTGGTAACGTGCCACGATAGGTTCGTTGCGTGCTTCGTCATACTGTTCTTGCGTGATGTATTTTTCATCAAGCATTCGCATTAACACGACGTTACGGCGTTTTGTCGCACGCTCAAGAGAGTAAATTGGGTTCATCGTTGATGGCGCTTTTGGCATCCCTGCGAGTGTCGCAAGTTCGCTTAACGTCAATTCATCAAGGCTCTTACCAAAGTAAACTTGAGCGGCCGCACCAAAACCATATGAGCGGTAACCAAGGAAGATTTTATTGACATAAAGTTCCATGATTTCTTGCTTACTCAGAAGCTGCTCAATGTGGATAGCAATGAAAATCTCTTTAATCTTACGCATGATCTTCTTCTCATTAGATAAGAAGAAGTTACGCGCTAGCTGTTGCGTAATGGTACTTGCGCCCTGCTTGGCTGAACCTGAGATCGCAACTACAACGGCTGCACGAGTGATGCCGATAGGATCGATACCTGGGTGTTCGTAAAAACGGCTATCTTCGGTGGCGATTAGCGCATGAATTAAGTCTTGAGGAATTTCATCATAAGTAACAGGAATACGACGCTTTTCACCGAACTGTGCGATCAGCTTCCCGTCTTGACTAAACACCTGCATAGGTGTTTGTAATTCAACGTCTTTTAGAGTTGCAACATCTGGCAATTCAGGCTTCACGTACTGATAGAAGCCAAATATTGTGGTGACTCCAAGAATTATGCAAATCAATGTTAAAAATAATAAACGCTTTATGAACTTCACCGGAGAATCCCTGATTGGTTGAGGCTGTGTAACGGCAAACCCTTGTACTCTTAGGTCAAAAATTTAGCACATAGAGATATTAACTCTTATTTGGGTGCTAATAACAACCTTTGCACGAAGAAATTTCGGAGCGAGAGTAAGAGATGGATAAGCTAATCGTTACCGGCATCGATATAGGCCATAACAGCCTCAAAGCCGTAGTACTTAAACCCACAGGCAACAATTACGCTCTGTTGGGTTACAAAGAAATATTACTAAAGGAAGGTATTGTCGCTGAAAATAACACTATAAATCATCAAGAAATTGTAAAGACCCTAAAGCTGATTAAAAAAGAACTGCCTTTTGGTGCTAAAAAGGTCGCAATTTCAGTGCCTGATAATTCGGTGATCAGTAAAAAATTGCAAATAGAACAAAACCTTGAAGATAGCGAAGTTGAGTTTGCTGTGATTCAGGCATTTTCTCATCAATCGCCATTCCCTGTCGAAGAGCTGAGTTTAGACTTCGTCCGTCTTCGTGCCGAAGATGGGTTGCGTGGGACTGATAACTATCAAGTGTTTGCGACAAGAAAAGATGTGGTCGATAGTCGCGTGGATGCATTACAAAAATCTGGACTAAAACCCGTTTTAGTGGACGTGCATTCACAAAGTCTTGGTCATATCTGGAAGCTCACCGCCGATCGCTTTCCTGACAAAAATAAGTACTGCTTACTCGATATTGGCACCTCATCGAGCTCCTTTACCATGTTTACCGAACAAGGTGAGCTGTTTCACAAAGAGTTTGCTTGCGGCACTCGAGGAGCAAACAGCCCTGTTCAAGATGATTTGATGTCCGATGATGCTCAGGAGAAAACAGAGCTGTTTAATCGCCAAATCGTGGAACGGGTGAAACGTCAGATGCAGCTCTACACTTCAATTAATGGCTCGCAAAATATCAAAGGTATCTGGTTATCAGGGGAAGGAGCTTCGACACCAATGCTCGCGGAAGAGTTATCTCAGCAACTGTCACTAGAGTGTGAATTGCTAAACCCGCTAGGGCTATTTGAGATGAAGGTGTCCAAACGTAAACGTCGTGCCGCGGATTGGCAGCATTTCTCTACAGCCGCAGGACTCGCGATTCGTGGCATTCATTGGCTAGGAGGTGCGCGTGCTTTATCGCATTAATTTACTTCCTTGGCGAGAGAACCAAAGAGAAGAGCACCGACGTCGTTTCATTAGCTTGGTCGCGTTAGGCATGTTGCTCGCCATTGGTATTCAATGGGGTATTGGAAAGTTTTTTGAGTACCAACAAGATCAGCAGCAGGAGCGGCTTGATTACCTTACTCACTACATTGCTGAGCTCGACCAGCGTATTGAAGCAATGAAAATCGCCGAGCAAGAGCACAGCAAAATCCTCGAACGTTTAAAAGTGGTTGAAGGGTTACAAAACGGTAGAAACAAAACGACCGAGTTTATGAACTTGATGCCAGCCGTCATTCCTGAAGGTGTATATGTCGACAAGATCAAAATGAATGATCTGGAAATTGAGATCTCGGGGATCTCTGATAGCACTCCAAAACTTGCCACGATGCTGGACAACATGGAGCGTTCGGCCAAGTTGAATGATGTAGAAATGCACTCCATCGTTCACGGAAAAGCGCGTTTTGGAAAAGAGTTCCAAACGTTCAAAGTGTCTTTCATGTTCAAAGTGCCGGAGAAGAAAGTGGAGGCCCAGCATGGTTGATTGGCAGGATCTCGAAATAGATGAAATGGCAGAGTGGCCATTGTTGCCTCAGCTTGTGGTTATCGCGCTGCTGATTTTCCTAATTCAAGGTTTTGGCTATTGGTTTTACCTTAAGCCAAAAGAAGAGCAATTGAATAACTTGGTCCAGCAGGAGCAGACGCTCAAGGTGGCATTGAAGATCAAAGCGAACAAAGTAGCAGCATTGCCTCAGCTTCAATCTCAATTGGATGAACTCACCACGCGTTACGAATTATTGCTACAACAACTGCCCGCGCAAAAAGAGTTGGCTACGATGCTCGCTTCGGTGAATGAACTCGGTATCGACAATAAGTTGACCTTTACCCGTATCGACTGGGGTGAAAAGCAATCAGAGCATTTCCTCTATCGTCTTCCTTTAAACATTGAGTTAACGGGAGATTTTCATGACATCGGCCATTTTTCTCAGGCGATAGCAACGCTACCTCGAATCATCACGTTTAAAGATGTGACTTGGCAGCGTGTCAGCCAAGAAAGTGAAACTCTGCACTTTAGGGTACGAGCCAATACCTATCAGTTTAAGCCAGAGGAGACGAACAATGACAAGTAAGCATTTGTTACTGGTACTGATGGGGTCTCTGCTACTTGGATGTCAGGCGAATGATGAGTCATTAACGGATTTTATTCGAGGGGTGGAGAGTCAGGCGCGTCGAGATGTCGAGAAACTTAAGCCTGCAGATAAGTATGTTGCCGTCACGTACGCACCTGAAGTACAGCGTGCGCCCTTTGAGTTGCCAAAAGAAGCCACCATCGCCACTCAGCCCGTTGCAAGAAAAGATTGCTGGCAACCGCCTTCAAGAAGGCGCACTGGCAAATTAGAAAAATTCCCATTAAGCCAATTACGTTTGAAAGGAGTTATGGGCATGGGTAATACGGTTTCTGGTCTCGTTCAGGCACCCAATGGAACCGTTTATAAAGTGAAGCCGGGGCAATACCTCGGACGCAACAATGGCAAAGTGACCCACGTCAGCCATTCCTATTTGTTAGTTAATGAAACGTTGCCCGACGGCTTAGGGTGTTGGCAGAAGCGTAAAGTTAAGTTGGCTTTGAGATAGCCCCATTTATTTTTGATATTGAGTAATGAAAATGAGACAAGGATTAACACGTACACCAAGGATACTAACAGGGCTCTTCTCCTTATGGTTGTTTGTATTTTTAGCCCCTTTAGTGGCAGCAGAAGAAGTATCGTCTAATGCCTTAAAGAGTATCGACTTTCGCACTAATAAAGATAAAGACGCCGTTATAGTCGTTGAACTGGCGTCACCTGCCGCGATTGTCGATGTCAAACGCGTACAGGAAGGGTTAAGTATCGATTTGCTTAATACTTCGGTAAAAGACGAGCAACTGTATCTCCTAGACGTAAAAGATTTCTCGACTGTGGTTGAAAGCGTAGAGGTGTTTCGCGATACCTCAACTACGCGCTTGGTTGCGCACATTAATGAAGAATATACGCATGATTACCGTTTAACGGGGCGATTCTTGGAAATCAAAGTGGCTAAGATCAAACCCAATGAGAAAGCCCCGGATAAAAGCATTCTAGAAAAAGAAGGCAAGCTCATTTCAATTAACTTCCAAGATATTCCTGTACGTAACGTGTTACAGCTGATTGCTGACTACAACCAGTTCAACTTGGTTGTTTCAGACTCCGTAGAAGGTAACCTCACACTTCGTCTTGATGGTGTTCCGTGGCAGCAAGTGCTGGATATTATTTTGCAAGTTAAGGGGTTAGATAAGCGTGTTGATGGCAACGTGATTCTGGTTGCTCCAACAGATGAGCTTGATCTGCGCGAAAAACAGCAACTCGAAAAGCAGCAGCTAGAACAAACGATGGGAGAGCTTTCGTCTGAAATCATCAAGGTAAACTTCGCTAAAGCATCAGATATTGCAGAGATGATCAACGGAGAAGGGAACATTAGTATGTTGTCTGAGCGAGGCAGTATGACCATTGATGAGCGGACTAACTCGTTATTGATTCGTGAGCTACCTGAAAACATTGAAGTGATTCGAGAAATTATTGAATCTTTGGATATCCCGGTGAAGCAGGTTCAAATTGAAGCGCGTATTGTGACCATCAATGAAGGCAACATGGACGAGTTGGGAATTCGCTGGGGCTTTACCTCTATTAATGGCAATAACACGGTTGGAGGCTCTATCGAAAACAACCTTGCCACGATCGGTTTATATAACGGTGGTGGTGAAGGAGAAGACGGTGGTGACGGTGATGGAGTAGGTATCGATGACTTCCTAAACGTAAACTTAGCTGCAACCAGTCCAAACGCGACCAGCATTGCTTTTCAGGTTGCAAAATTAGGCTCAGACACCTTGTTAGACCTCGAGCTTTCTGCGCTGCAACAAGAGTCCAAAGCTGAGATTATCTCAAGCCCACGTTTGATCACTACCAATAAGAAGCCTGCCTATATTGAGCAAGGTACCGAGATACCTTATCTAGAGTCCTCATCGAGTGGTGCCACGACGGTAACGTTCAAAAAAGCAGTATTGAGTTTGAAGGTGACGCCACAAATTACACCGGATAACCGCCTTGTGTTGGACTTAAGCGTTACGCAAGATAGACCTGGACAAGTCGTGAAAACAGGTACTGGTGAAGCCGTTGCGATTGATACTCAACGTATCGGGACGCAAGTGTTAGTAAATAACGGTGAAACCGTCGTTCTTGGTGGTATTTTCCAGCACAGCATTACTAACTCGGTGGACAAAGTGCCTTTGTTAGGCGATCTGCCACTATTAGGTGCGCTTTTCCGTCGAAGTTATGAAAATGTTGGCAAAAGTGAGCTGTTGATTTTCGTCACCCCTAAGGTGGTGATTCAGTAGTTCTACCTCGTGAAAAACTGATTAAATCAAAAATAAAGTTGCAATAGTGGCACCATGCTTGGATAATTTCGGGTCTTATCACGAATTATCTGTGAGGAACTGGTGCCACAAGCCTTGTAGAACAGCGATTTAGCTGTGTTTTCTTGTGGCGATCTTATTGAATCAATGTTGTAAATTACTGCTAAACATGGCTGAGAAACGTAATATTTTCCTTGTTGGCCCAATGGGCGCCGGCAAAAGTACAATTGGTAGACATCTAGCACAGCAACTGCATATGGAGTTTGTTGACTCCGATACAGTGATCGAAGAACGCACTGGTGCAGACATCTCTTGGGTTTTTGATGTAGAAGGTGAAGAAGGCTTCCGCAAGCGTGAAGAAGCGGTACTTGAAGACCTAACACAAGAGCAAGGCATCGTGCTTGCGACTGGCGGTGGCTCTGTTAAGAGCAAAGAAAACCGTAATCGTCTTTCGGCACGTGGTGTTGTTGTTTACTTAGAAACGACGATTGAAAAGCAACTTGCGCGCACAAACCGTGACAAGAAGCGTCCTCTACTTCAAACGGACAACCCTCGCGAAGTATTGGAGCAATTAGCTGAAGAACGTAATCCTCTGTATGAAGAAGTAGCGGATTACACTGTTCGCACTGACGATCAGAGTGCAAAAGTGGTAGCCAACCAGATCGTAAAAATGCTAGAAGAGAGATAAGTTTTTATCTTTTTTTTAATTGGAGCAAACCGATGGAACGGATTACGGTCAACCTAGCTGAGCGTAGCTACCCAATCTCTATTGGCGCCGGGTTATTTGAGGACCCGGCGTACCTCTCTCAAGTTCTCTCAAACAAAAATGCAAAACAAAAAGTTGTTGTGATCAGTAATGTCACAGTGGCGCCTTTGTATGCTGACAAAATTTTAAAGCAACTCGAGCAGCTCGGTTGTAGTGCATCCTTGTTAGAATTGCCTGACGGCGAACAGTACAAAAACTTGGATGTGTTTAACCAAGTGATGAACTTCCTCCTCGAGGGGAATTACGCTCGTGATGTTGTGATCATCGCGTTAGGTGGTGGCGTTATTGGCGACCTTGTGGGTTTTGCTTCTGCCTGTTACCAGCGTGGGGTCGACTTTATTCAAATACCAACGACATTACTATCTCAAGTGGATTCTTCGGTGGGTGGAAAAACCGCGGTTAACCATCCGTTGGGTAAGAACATGATAGGTGCGTTTTACCAACCTAAAGCCGTGATCATCGATACCAACTGTTTATCGACGTTGCCTGAGCGTGAATTCGCAGCAGGTATCGCAGAAGTCATTAAGTACGGCATCATTTACGATGCAGACTTTTTTGTATGGTTGGAAGAAAACCTTGAACGCTTGTACGCGTTGGATGAAGAAGCGCTAACTTATGCCATTGCACGTTGCTGTGAAATAAAAGCGGAAGTGGTGGCTCTGGATGAGAAAGAATCGGGCATCCGCGCTCTGCTCAACTTAGGTCACACCTTTGGTCATGCGATTGAAGCTGAGCTTGGCTACGGCAATTGGCTGCATGGTGAAGCGGTTTCTGCTGGCACGGTTATGGCGGCCAAAACTTCGCATCTGCGCGGTCTTATCTCAGCAGAGCAATTTGAGCGTATTGTTGCGATTTTGCGTCGTGCCAAACTGCCTGTTCATACTCCAGAAAGTATGAGCTTCGATGACTTCCTCAAACATATGATGCGAGATAAAAAAGTCCTCTCTGGTCAATTACGATTGGTTTTGCCTACAGGCATTGGCAGTGCCGAGGTCATTGCTGATACGACACAAGACGTACTCAAACAGGCGATAGACTTCGGTCGCGATATTTAACCTTGTAATGGCGCCTTTGGGCGTCATTCTTGTAGTGTATTAAGGTTATTAGATGAGTGTTGCTCACGTTCTGGAACTAGATTCTCAAATCGAGTTGCTTGATAGGTTGGGATTGCTGACTAATTTTGGTTCCAATTTCATTGCGATTAATGGTCATGATGGTTATGGAAAATCTTGGTTAGCGCAGCGATACCTTGAAGTGGGTGCCAGTAACAAGAATCAATGTTTGTTACTTTGTCATTCTAATCAAGATGATGTGCAGCGCCGCATCCTTATTTTGAGTCAACTGGTTTCGGACGCATTGTTTAATCAGCAAGAACCTTTACTTGATAGCCTCGAAAGACTATTGGGTGATGAGCCTTGTGATATCGCGATTGTGGTTGATGATGCGCATTTATTAAGTGAGACGCTCGTTTCTGAGCTTTGGATGCTGGTTTTAGAGGCGCATCATAAGCCGAATTGGACCATCAATGTCTTATTATTTACGCAGTCTGGGCGCTTAGAAGGATTGCTGTCACGTCTCAGTTACGGACAAGAGATAAAGCCTGTTGAGCTTGATATTGATATGTTGTCCGAAGTGGAAGCCCGTCGTTTCTTTGAATCACTTGTTGCGCGCTATGTTGATGATGAGGCGGAGAAGCGGGTTCGAGATGCATTTAAAAAAGTTGACCCAGTACCGGGTGACATCATGGCGTTAGGAGAGATGAAAGTGGAAAAAAGGATCATTATCCGCTCGATTGTCGGTTCACCGCTGAATATTGCGTTAGTGGTATTAGCATTACTGTTGCTTGCTGCTGGTGGCTATTGGTGGATGTATAATCAACCAAGCCCTGATGATAAAGCGCAGCAAATTGCTGGTAGTTTAGAGCAAACGGCTATTCCAACTTTTGAAGGTTCAGGAATCAGTGCTGCGCAGTCTTCACTACAATCTGTGACTGATGACACTAGCAGTGGTCTTGATGGCTCTGGCGCGATTGATGATTCTGATTCATTACCGCCAGCAGTAACGGAAGAAGTGGCGAGCGTTGGCAGTGATGACAATCAACAGAGAGTGGTGATTGAGTCGAATGTGGTCGATGCATTGCTTGAAGGTAAAGCTGATTCAGCAGACACAAAAGCGATTGATGATATCGTAGGTACTGATAAAGCAGAAACTGCTGATGAAACTGACTCTCCTTTGATTACAGTCGTAAAACCAAATCAAGGTATGACGCAAACTTCTGCTCAGTCAGGAGAAGACGGTGCGAAGCAGCCTGTGGTTAAGTTTTCATTTGCTCGCGAAGAATTAAAAGCACTATCACCAAGAGCCTATACACTGCAGCTTGCTGCTATGACGTCAATGGAGGATGTACAAGCCTTCCTCGATGAGCATCGGCTGAATGATCAAGTACGAATTTATCCTACCGTTCGCAATGACACCGAGTGGTATATCATCACATACCAAGATTATCCGACAATTCAAATGGCTCGCGATGCCGTTGCAAGCTTGCCTGATTCGGTTAAGTCGGTGAGTCCTTGGGCAAAATCACTCCGTCAGGTTCATCGCGAAATTGATCGCGTGAAATAAACCTGAGCTTCGCTGAAAAATATGTTACATTCCGCAGCCTTAATTTTTGGTCGATAGATAGAGCAGTAGATGAAAAAGCAACGAGCCTTTCTTAAATGGGCAGGAGGAAAATACGGACTGGTTGAAGACATCCAACGTCATTTACCGCCGGCTCGAAAGCTAGTTGAACCTTTTGTTGGCGCGGGCTCAGTTTTTCTGAATACTGATTATGACCATTACCTACTGGCAGATATCAATCCAGATCTGATCAATCTGTACAACCTACTAAAAGAGCGCCCTGAAGAGTACATCTCTGAAGCGAAGCGTTGGTTTGTTGCCGAGAATAACCGTAAAGAAGCCTACTTACACATTCGCGCTGAGTTTAATAAAACCGATGACGTGATGTACCGCTCTTTAGCGTTTTTGTACATGAACCGCTTTGGTTTTAATGGTCTATGCCGTTACAACAAAAAAGGCGGTTTTAACGTTCCGTTCGGTTCATATAAAAAGCCTTACTTCCCAGAGGCGGAATTGGAGTTTTTTGCCGAAAAAGCCAAGAAAGCCACGTTCGTTTGTGAAGGTTATCCAGAAACTTTTCGTCGAGCACGTAAGGGGAGTGTGGTGTATTGCGACCCTCCTTATGCACCGCTTTCAAACACGGCAAATTTCACCTCATACGCAGGTAATGGTTTCACGTTGGATGACCAGGCTGCATTAGCCGACATTGCTGAAAGAACGGCGACTGAGCGTGGTATTCCGGTTTTGATTTCTAACCACGACACTACGCTGACGCGTCGGTTGTATCACGGTGCGGATCTCAATGTAGTAAAAGTGAAGCGCACCATTAGCCGCAATGGCAGTGGTCGTAATAAAGTCGATGAGCTGCTTGCGCTTTTTCATGCCCCTGAGATGGATCAACAAGCTCTTAGTTCTCACACTATTAAATCTAAATAGTGGATCTCCACACTGGCTTCGGTAAAATTGCGCGCAGATTGTTTGCTCATTACTACTGAGGTCAGGTATGAAAGATTTTCTTATTGCTCCATCCATTTTATCGGCAGATTTTGCTCGTCTCGGTGAAGATGTTGAGAAAGTACTCGCAGCGGGTGCGGATGTGGTGCATTTCGACGTTATGGATAACCACTATGTACCAAACCTGACTTTTGGTGCGCCTGTGTGTAAAGCACTACGCGATTACGGCATCACCGCACCAATCGATGTTCACCTAATGGTGAAACCGGTTGACCGCATTATTCCTGATTTCGCAAAAGCGGGTGCGTCGATGATTACATTCCATGTGGAAGCTTCTGATCATGTAGACCGAACACTCCAGTTAATTAAAGAGCACGGCTGTCAGGCTGGTGTGGTACTAAACCCAGCAACGCCACTTGCGAGCCTTGAGTTCATCATGGACAAAGTCGACATGATTCTACTGATGTCGGTAAACCCTGGCTTTGGTGGTCAATCATTCATTCCTCACACGCTAGATAAACTGCGTGCAGTTCGTAAGATGATCGATGAGTCTGGTCGCGATATCCGTTTAGAAATTGATGGCGGTGTGAAGGTTGACAACATTCGTGAAATCGCAGAAGCGGGCGCAGACATGTTTGTTGCAGGCTCGGCGATTTTCGGTCAGCCAGATTACAAACAAGTGATCGACCAAATGCGCACGGAACTGGCTGAAGTAAAACAAGTCCCGATATACGCGCGATAATGCCCTGATTTTAAAGGCTGTCACTTTATTGGCAGCCTTTGTTATTTCTAGTGTTGGATGAAATAAAATATCCCCTGCGTTGAGCAAATAATCACTTGCCTATTTTGCGCCCTTTCTGTACTATTCGTGCTCCTTAAACTCAGTCAATTATCTTTAGTTCCTTGCTTCCTCTGGACGACTGAGCCATTTGTGGAAGCTGAATAATCCGTAAGGAGCAACCAATGCGTCATTACGAAATCGTATTCATGGTGCACCCAGATCAAAGCGAGCAAGTTGCTGGCATGATCGAGCGTTACACTGGTTCAATCACTGAAGCTGGCGGTAAAATCCACCGTCTAGAAGACTGGGGCCGTCGTCAACTGGCTTACCCAATCAACAAGCTTCACAAAGCTCACTACGTTCTTATGAACGTTGAAGCTGACCAAGCTGTAATTGATGAGCTAGAAACTGCTTTCCGTTTCAACGATGCAGTTCTACGTAACATGATCATGCGTACTAAAGCAGCGATCACTGAGCAATCTATCATGCTTAAGCAAAAAGAAGAGCGTGCTCCACGTCGTGAAGAGCGTTCTGAAGCTAAGCCTGAAGCTAAGTCAGAAGCTGCTGAGTAAGTTTTCTTATGGCCAATCGAATGGAGCTGAGCGGCACCATTGCCAAACCGCCCATTCGTAGTAAAAGCCCTGGTGGCATTGAACACTGTCGGTTTTGGCTGGAGCATCGCTCTACTATTATCGAAGCTGACTTACCTCGACAAGTTTATTGTCGTATGCCGGTAGTCGTCAGCGGGCTTGGGTCACAAGCACTAACTCAGAATTTAGTTCAAGGCAGTAACATTAAGGTAAGTGGTTTTGTCACTTATCAAACCGGCCGAAATGGCGTGGGAAAATTAGTGTTACACGCCGACAACATTACTCAAATTTAAGATCAGGAGATAGCCCATGGCTCGTTTCTTCCGTCGTCGTAAATTCTGCCGTTTCACTGCAGAAGGCGTACAAGAGATTGATTACAAAGACGTAGCAACTCTTAAAAACTACATCACTGAAGCTGGTAAAATCGTACCTAGCCGTATCACTGGTACAAGCGCTAAGTACCAGCGTCAACTAGCACGTGCTATCAAGCGTTCACGCTACCTAGCTCTACTACCGTACACTGACAAGCATCAGTAATCGGTTCATTTTATTAAGAAAGAGGATTAAGCAATGCAAGTTATTCTACTTGATAAAATTGGTAACCTAGGTGGTCTTGGCGATACTGCAAACGTTAAATCTGGCTACGCTCGTAACTTCCTTATCCCACAAGGTAAAGCAGTTATGGCAACTAAAGCTAACGTTGAAATGTTTGAAGCTCGTCGTGCTGAACTAGAAGCTAAAGTTGCTGAGCAACTAGCTGCTGCAGAAGCTCGCGCAGAGAAAGTTAACGCTCTAGAAGCTGTAGTTATCGCTTCTAAAGCTGGTGACGAAGGCAAACTATTCGGTTCTATCGGTACTCGTGACATCGCTGACGCTATCACAGCTGCAGGCGTTGAAGTTGCTAAGAGCGAAGTTCGCCTTCCTGAAGGTGCTCTACGTACAACTGGTGAGTTCGAGATCAGCGTTCAACTTCACTCTGAAGTTTTCGCAACTGTGAACCTACAAGTTGTTGCTGCTGAGTAATTCAGTATCAAGACGAAATACTAAAAAGCACCTCTTCGGAGGTGCTTTTTTTATTTCTAAAACTGGGAGAAAAAACGGGTTAAAAAGCGAAGAGTAAATTAACGGAAAATACGCTATCCGCTTTGCTTAAGCCTTCAGGCACTTTATCGTGATACTGACGAGAGTGTGCCAGTTTCAGTGCAATATCTTCAGTAATATCATTGGTCACGCTGAGTTCACTATCGGCCCGAGTGTTACTTTTACCTGTTACCAACGTAATATCAGCCGCGAAACTCAAATTATCTAGTGCGTGCCAAGTCGTATTGATATTCCCTCGAAAAATGCCTTCTCGAACGATATCGGGAAAGACAATGTCGTCATCATCGATCTCATCTAAATTTGGTTCTTGATAACGAAAACCAGGACCAACTTCTACCTCTAAAATGAAGTTTTCAGTGTAGGAAAACTGGTAACCCAAACCACCTGATAAGGTGTAGTCTTTAAAATAGGCACTGTAACGAGAATCCACCCCTTTAAAGCTGCCATACAAATACGTTTTAGGACCTAACTTGTAGTCACTCTGTAGGGCGTAGGTGGATGAGCGTTTGTCTTCTTCACCGTCTTTGTACAAGTTGTAGTACTTCCATTCACCATTAGAACGGTGTCGACCTGACGTATATTCAGCACTCAAACGAGCATTCAGGGAACGAGAGTCCGTGTTACCTGTGTGAGCTTGATAGCCGAACTCCACCTCGGTTTTTAATGGGTCGGGCACATCAATATTTTGCTCTGGCTGTACTGATTCGTCAGCATACGATGCACTAGCGCATAGTAAGCTAAAGCTAAGTAACCAGTATCGGGACACATCAACCTCGAACGTAATTAAAAAGGAGGGGCATGATACTGATACAGATATTTTGTTGGGTCAATGGTAGGTTAATTTTTATTAGAGCTGGGCGGAAGAACCAGGCTATTACTTGTGCGGTTCGCATGTTGATTTCTTAACAAGTAATTGTCTCTTCGGGGAAGCATCTCAGTTAGGTTAAGGTTATAATCGTGGGTCAATAGTAGTTATCGAGCAAAGTCATGGCGGAAAACAGAAATCGCAAACCTTCAGACAGTCAGGTCGACGCAATCAAAGTGCCACCTCACTCACTAGAAGCCGAGCAATCAGTAATTGGTGGTCTTTTACTGGACAATGAACGTTGGGACACCGTTGCCGAACGTGTTGTAAGCAGTGATTTCTATAGTCGTCCGCATCGCCTAATTTTTGAAGGTGTAAAAACCATTCTTGAAGCGGGCAAGCCTCTCGATCTTATTACTTTATCGGAATACCTGGAGCGTCACGAGCAATTAGAAGATGTGGGCGGTTTTGCTTACCTTGCAGATTTGGCGAAAAACACGCCAAGCGCCGCTAACATTAATGCGTACGCTGATATTGTTGCCGAACGAGCGATCGTCCGTGGTTTGATCGGTGTCGCGAATGAGATTGCGGATGCGGGTTACGATCCTCAAGGTCGAAGCTCGGAAGATCTGATTGATATGGCGGAGAGTAAAGTTTTCGCCATCGCTGAGTCACGAACCAGTGAAAACGAAGGGCCACAAAATGTTGATAACATCCTCGAAAAGACGTTAGAACGTATCGAATTGTTATATAAAACGCCGCAAGATGGTGTAACGGGTGTCGACACAGGTTTCACTGACCTCAATAAGAAAACCGCAGGTTTGCAAGGTTCTGATTTGGTGATTGTCGCGGCGCGTCCATCGATGGGTAAAACGACCTTTGCGATGAACTTGTGTGAAAATGCGGCCATGCAACAAGAGAAGCCTGTGCTTATTTTCTCGCTAGAGATGCCAGCCGAGCAGTTGATGATGCGTATGTTGGCCTCTTTGTCTCGCGTTGACCAAACCAAGATCCGTACGGGTCAGCTGGATGACGAAGACTGGGCGCGTATTTCTTCTACTATGGGTATCTTGATGCAGAAGAAAAACATGTACATTGATGACAGCTCCGGTCTAACTCCGACCGAAGTGCGTTCACGCGCTCGCCGTATCGCACGTGAACATGGCGGTCTGTCGATGATCATGGTCGACTACCTTCAGCTTATGCGCGTGCCTGCACTCTCTGATAACCGTACGCTGGAAATCGCGGAGATTTCGCGCTCTCTGAAAGCGCTGGCAAAAGAGCTGAATGTGCCCGTCGTGGCGCTGTCTCAGCTTAACCGTTCCCTAGAGCAACGTTCAGATAAACGCCCAGTAAACTCGGACTTGCGTGAGTCGGGCTCTATCGAGCAGGATGCCGACTTGATCATGTTCATCTACCGTGACGAGGTATATCACCCAGATAGCCCATACAAAGGTACGGCAGAAATCATCATTGGTAAGCAACGTAACGGCCCTATCGGCTCTGTACGTCTCACCTTCCAAGGTCAACACTCGCGCTTTGACAACTACGCGGGTCCTGCATTCGATATTGATGATGAGTAACCCCATGAGCTATATGAAAGCGGCCAAGGCGTGCATTGATTTGTCTGCGTTGCAGCACAACTTACAGCGCGTGAAAGCGCAAGCGCCCCAAAGTAAAGTGATGGCTGTAGTGAAGGCCAATGGCTATGGTCACGGATTACGTCACGTTGCAAAACATGCCAACCATGCGGATGCCTTTGGTGTTGCGCGCATTGAAGAAGCGTTGCAACTGCGCGCTTGTGGCGTGGTAAAGCCAATTCTATTGCTAGAAGGTTTTTACTCTCCAGGTGACTTACCTGTTCTTGTGACGAACAACATTCAAACCGTGGTGCATTGTGAAGAGCAGCTTATCGCTTTGGAGCAAGCAGACCTTGAAACTCCGGTTGTCGTGTGGCTGAAGATTGACAGTGGCATGCACCGCCTTGGGGTTCGTCCTGAACAATATGATGAGTTTGTCACGCGGCTGAAGGAGTGCCCAAATGTAGCGAAACCGTTGCGTTACATGAGCCACTTTGGCTGTGCAGATGAGCTGGATAGCGATATTACCCCACAACAGATTGAGCTGTTTAAATCGTTGACTTCTGGTTGCCAAGGGGAACGTTCACTGGCGGCATCTGCGGGGTTATTGGCATGGCCTCAAAGCCATTTAGATTGGGTTCGTCCGGGTATTATCATGTATGGTGTGTCGCCATTCGATGACAAAACGGCGCAAGATCTTGGGTATCAGCCTGTCATGACACTTAAATCCCACCTTATTGCGGTACGTGAAGTGAAAAAGGGTGAAAGTGTTGGCTACGGTGGTATTTGGACCAGTGAGCGAGATACAAAAGTTGGTGTCATTGCTGTAGGGTATGGCGACGGTTACCCAAGAAGTGCTCCAAACGGTACGCCGGTGTGGGTTAATGGCCGTAAAGTACCTATTGCAGGTCGAGTTTCCATGGATATGCTGACGGTCGATTTGGGACCAGATGCAACGGATAAAGTCAGCGATGAAGCGATTCTTTGGGGGAAAGAGCTCCCAGTAGAAGAAGTGGCGGGTCACATTGGTACCATTGCGTATGAACTCGTGACTAAGCTAACGCCTCGCGTCGAGATGGAGTACTCAAAATAAACAGCGAAAGGCTAACCTAAGGTTAGCCTTTGTTTTATCGACTCACCGTTAATCGTAGCAATAACGCGGCGGCCGCCGCCAAAGTCTCGGTGCTCACCCAAGTAAATGCCCTGCCATGTTCCTAAAGCTAATCGACCATTTTGGATTGGTATCGTCACACTACTGCCAAGTAGGGATGCTTTAATGTGTGCTGGCATGTCGTCATCCCCCTCATAGGTGTGCTGATAATAAGGAGCACGCTCTGGCACAAACTTATTGAAGTGTGCTTCCATATCCATACGCACGGTTGGATCAGCATTCTCATTTAAGGTCAAACTGGCGGAGGTATGTTGAATAAATAGGTGTAATAAACCTACTGAAAGCTCGTTTATTTGTGGTAATTGTTGTTCAATTTCATCAGTTATTAGATGAAAACCGCGGCTTCTCGCTTTTAATTGCAGTGTTTTTTGTGCCCACATACGTGTTCCTTTGGAAATTTATAAATTGGCGTCTATCCTATTCCAATTAGAGCCTGTCATTAGTAAGTGATATGATTCTTGTCATCGTAAATGAATTGTTCATTTTCAGGGCAGGGAACGTGACCTAACTCAATGTGAGTGTAAATACTCTCAGTCATAATTGGCACCTGAAAAAAAATTACAAAGACTTGTTTTGTGGCAATTCGCCCAAACATCTAATTAATATTCTATTTGCTAAATCGGGGATTCCACAGTTTTCGCTAGACTGTAAGGAATGGAACCTACTGTAACATCGGGATAAAGACCATGTTGAAAAATATCAATCCAACGCAAACACAAGCTTGGAAAGCGCTAACTGCGCATTTCGAATCTGCACAAGATATGGATCTTAAAGAGTTATTTGCTCAAGACGCAGCGCGTTTCGACAAATACTCTGCACGTTTCGGCTCAGACATCCTAGTCGATTACTCAAAGAACCTCATCAATGAGGAAACTCTGAAGCACCTGTTCGCTCTTGCGAACGAGACTGAGCTGAAATCTGCAATTGAAGCGATGTTCAGTGGCGAAGCGATCAACCAAACAGAAGGTCGCGCTGTTCTTCACACTGCACTACGTAACCGCGCGAATACACCAGTAATGGTAGACGGCGAAGACGTAATGCCAGCAGTGAACGCGGTTCTAGAAAAAATGAAATCATTCACTGAACGCGTTATCGGCGGTGAGTGGAAAGGTTACACAGGTAAAGCAATTACTGATATCGTGAACATCGGTATCGGTGGTTCTGACCTTGGCCCTTACATGGTGACGGAAGCTCTAGCACCATACAAAAATCATCTAAACCTTCACTTCGTATCTAACGTTGATGGTACTCACATTGTTGAAACGTTGAAGAAAGTTAACCCAGAAACGACGTTATTCTTGATCGCGTCTAAGACGTTCACAACGCAAGAAACCATGACTAACGCGCACACAGCACGTGATTGGTTCCTAGAGTCAGCTGGCGATCAAGCGCACGTGGCTAAGCACTTTGCTGCGCTTTCAACGAACGCGACAGCCGTGTCTGAATTCGGTATCGATACCGCGAACATGTTCGAATTCTGGGACTGGGTTGGTGGCCGTTACTCACTATGGTCTGCAATCGGTTTATCAATCGCATTAGCGGTAGGTTACGACAACTTCGTTGAGCTGCTTGAAGGTGCTCACGAGATGGACAAGCACTTCGTATCAACAGACCTAGAAAGCAACATCCCTGTGATCCTTGCGCTTATCGGTATTTGGTACAACAACTTCCACGGTGCGGAATCAGAAGCTATCTTACCTTACGATCAGTACATGCACCGTTTCGCGGCGTACTTCCAGCAAGGTAACATGGAATCAAACGGTAAATACGTTGACCGTGAAGGCAATGCTGTGACTTACCAAACGGGCCCTATTATTTGGGGTGAACCAGGTACCAACGGTCAGCACGCGTTCTACCAACTGATTCACCAAGGCACTAAGCTGATCCCATGTGACTTCATTGCACCTGCAATCAGCCACAACCCAGCTAGCGATCATCACCAAAAACTGATGTCCAACTTCTTTGCGCAAACTGAAGCACTAGCGTTTGGTAAGAGTGAAGAAACAGTGAAAGAAGAGTTGGTGAAAGCAGGTAAGAACGCTGAAGAAGTGGCAGCGATTGCGCCATTCAAAGTGTTTGAAGGTAACCGTCCAACAAACTCTATCCTAGTGAAGCAAATCACGCCTCGTACGCTAGGTAACTTGATTGCGATGTACGAACACAAAATCTTCGTACAAGGTGTTATCTGGAACATCTTCAGCTTTGACCAATGGGGCGTAGAGCTAGGTAAACAACTGGCTAACCAAATCCTACCTGAGCTTGCCGATGCGTCTCAAATCAACTCGCACGACAGCTCAACAAACGGTCTAATTAACGCATTTAAAGCGTTCAAAGCTTAGTGAATGTTTGAATAGAAAAAGAAAAGGTCAGCAAATGCTGACCTTTTTATTGCCTGAGGCAGAAACAAAATAGGTTGGCACTGGCCAACCTATTTTTTCTCTTTTATTCGAAGCAGATTTCGATAAAGGCATTTCCCCACTGGGAAGAGAAAGGCATGATGATGATTGAGCCTTCACACTTGTGGCGAATCGTATGGCCTCGGCCAGATACCACAACGGGTGTCGCCATATCAAAATCAAAACCGCTTTCAGCCAAAATGCGCTTCGCACCACCAGTAACCATGTTGGTGATCTCACCCACCATATCGGTCACTTCTTCGTTGAGTCCGTTTGGACGCTCACCAAGCATGTTCTGCATGATTTCTAGCGCTAACGCTTCATCAAAGGTAATTGACATTGAACCACGTGTTTGTGGGCCAACCATGCCAATCAAACCAGAAACGTCACCTCGTGCGATCTCATCCTTCTTGATTCGCGGTTTTTGTGGCTTCAGCTCAAGAGAAGCCATGGTTTTTAGCACGTTCATTAAAGAAGCTAAAAACGGGTTTACAAATTCAGCGCGCATAACGTTCTTCTATACTTTTTCTTTCGTCTCGGAGGAACAGGCCTGGCATTCACCATGAGTTTCAATAACTTGGTTGGTCAGTTTGAATCCATGCTTCTCGGCGTTTTCAGCTAACAAGGATATCAGTGTCTCATCTTCGAGTTCAACGACATCACCACATTTATCGCAAATTAGTAATTGGAAAAAGTGCTGTTGAGTATTGAAAGAACAACAAGTAATAAAGCTATTTGTCGATTCCACTCGGTGGATAAAACCTTGCTCTAAGAGAAAATCTAACGCTCGATAAACAGTTGGAGGCTTGGCCTGAGGCTCACTCTCTTTTAGTTGCTCCAATAGCTCATACGCACTTGAGGCGCGGCGATTAGAACAAATGAGTTCAAACACGCGTCGGCGTTGCGGAGTCAATCGTACTCCACGCTCTGCGCAGATACTTTCAATTTGTTCAATGATTGTTGGGTTCAAACCTTTCACCATAACTATCGGACGTGCTCTATGATAAATCATTTCTATACGAAGTTCGTTTAGAAATGCTTCATTTTACCCACTATCAGAACGAAAATCATGAATTAAAGCAAGTCGGTGGTGGTGTGAAGTCGGAATAGTCATCACAGAATGAATCAACGAGTGACGAATTCGTATTACTGCTGCATATTCTTAAGCATTTGGCTAGCCAGCCAACCAAATCATTCTCGCTGAAACTAGCACCTAGAGGTGCTTGGGTATACAATACCCGACTTATTTTTTGAGCGTACTGCTGCGCTCGACCTTGGCAACATAAAAACGGGTGTTTATATCATGACTCATTCTTGCAGGCTCTCCGTAGCACCAATGCTCGACTGGACCGATCGTCATTGTCGCTACTTCCATCGCTTAATGACCAAAGAAACCCTGCTGTACACTGAAATGGTGACGACAGGTGCGATCATTCATGGAAAAGGAGATTTCCTGGCTTACAACGAAGAAGAGCATCCGTTGGCCCTTCAGTTGGGTGGTTCAAACCCAGAAGACTTGGCAAAGTGTGCCAAACTGGCTCAAGAGCGTGGCTATGATGAGGTTAACCTCAATGTGGGTTGCCCGTCTGACCGTGTACAAAACGGTCGCTTTGGTGCTTGCCTAATGGCGGAACCACAGTTGGTTGCGGATTGTGTCGCTGCAATGAAGGACGTGGTTGATATTCCTGTGACAGTCAAGACTCGTATTGGTATTGATGATCAAGATTCTTACGAGTTCTTAACGGATTTTGTTTCTATTGTCTCAGAAAAGGGGGGCTGTGAGCAGTTCACTATCCACGCGCGTAAAGCTTGGTTAAGTGGTCTTAGTCCGAAAGAAAACCGTGAGATCCCACCATTGGATTACCCACGAGCTTACCAATTGAAGCAAGATTTTTCTCACTTAACCATTGCTATTAACGGTGGTGTAAAGTCACTAGAAGAAGCCAAAGCACATCTTCAGCATCTTGATGGTGTGATGATTGGTCGTGAGGCTTACCAAAGCCCATATCTACTGGCATCGGTAGATCAAGAGTTATTTGGCTCTAATGCTCCAGTGAAGAAACGCAGCGAAATTGTTGAAGAAATGTACCCATACATTGAAGCGCAATTAGCAAAAGGTGCGTACCTTGGCCATATTACCCGTCATATGTTAGGTTTATTCCAAAGCATGCCAGGTGCTCGTCAATGGCGTCGTCATATCAGTGAAAATGCGCACAAGCCGGGTTCTGGTTTAGAAGTGCTGCAAGACGCGTTAGCGAAGATTCCAAAAGAATTGAATGTGTAAAATTCACCAGTGGTTGGCTAAAATTACCAACTAAAGAACAAGCAAGCCAGAGTGCAGAAATGCCTCTGGCTTTATTTTTGAATAAAAATCATTGTGTTATCGTCATCTTGGTAAGTTGGTATGGAAACTGCTCTGTTTATTAAAAACAAATGGAGAAGTGATTATGTTGGAGCTAATCTTTATTTTAGTCTTTGCGGCGACCCTATTGGTTACCGGTATCACAATGATGACCGTATTCGCAGCAACCGGTATTGCGTTAGTTGTGATGTTTTTACTGGGAATGGTCGGAGCGGTACTCAAACTATTGCCATGGTTAATCGTGATTGCATTGGGTGTTTGGTTCTTCAAGAATTACGTTGCCCAGCCCCGCTATAAATAACGAGTGACATGATTTAGTTGATAGAGAGACGTGAGAGTATGGTATATTTCCTCTCACGTCTTCAACGTGAACATCAGCTATCTCGGAGTACACACTACATGACAAATAAAGCGACCATCGCTTTAACAGCATTATCGTTGGCAGTATCTTTTCCTGTTTTTGCAGATTATTCTGTATCGACGAAAGTCGGCGCAGAGATCTGGGCTGCTGACACTAAAGTAAATGAAGTAAGACGAGATAGCAGCACAACAGGCGCATTTTACGCGGCGATTGAACATGATGTTAAATACGTTCCTAATGCGCGCCTTCGCTACTCAAGTGTTGATGCGGATTACATGGGGTTCGATAAGCTCGATTTCACCATGTACTACCAAGTTCTGGAGCATGATTTATTGCATTTTGATGCGGGTGTTACATTCAGTAATTTAAGTGACACTAAATACATTGATGCTGGCTCAAACAAGCGTATAGAAGAGTTTGATGAGCTGATTTGGGCTTGGTACGGTTACGCAGAGATTCAAGTTCCGGACACAAATTTTGATGTGATTGGTGAGATAAACTTTGGTGACAACAAAGGTATCAAAAGCACTGATTTCATGGCCGGTGTTCAATACCATGTACCGCTCGAAAAAGCTCAACTGGCTTTTCGTGGTGGTTACCGCGTGATTGATTTGGAGTCCGAGAAATTCATGTCGGATCTAGGGAAAGAGTTTATTTTTGCTAACGGCTTTTTTGTGAGTGCAGAATACGCATTCTAAATGCAGCCAGATTAGATACTCGATTTTTTTAAAACGTCGCTTTATAAGCGGCGTTTTTTTATATCACTTCATTATATCCAATCGAATTTTCTGCCTATTTTGCTGACTTAGACCATGCTTACCTAGGAGCAATGTGAAAGTTAAAGCAGGGATAGCGATGACAATAAACGAACTAAGACATCTATTCCGTGAAAACCAGCTTGTCGAAGCGATTATTGAACCTGCAATCCAAGAGGGTGGCTGGGTTGTGGAGTTCAGACATGCGCGCGGTGGTTTTGTTTTTCTGACGGACAGTCATGGTGAAGAATGTCTTTATGAAGATTTGGATGCAGCGTCAAAATCGGCAATGGCAGTAGGCTTTCAACAAGTCCGCATTGAAGATCGATGAGCAAAAAGTAAGCCGTTCTTACTTCCAAAAAGTTATAAAACATTCACTTCTATTCTTTCTTGTTATTAAGGAGAGTGGGTACTCTATCGTCACGCAATGAATAGGGATGTCGTGATAATGTCTTTTCAAAAGAATGAGTATTCTCACAAGAATGTGTCTGAAGATAATAATGGGCAAGGAGGAAATCCTCCAATCGCAAGCCCTCTGAATGACCAACAAATTAGCTCACTCCAACAAACTGTCTCTGAGTTGTCTTCACAGCAACTTGCTTGGGTCAGTGGGTATTTTTGGGGATTAGCTCAAAATCAACCAAATATAGCGGTAACGCCAATTGCACAAGCGACGGCAGCCGTATCAGCGAAGCCTGCAGGTAAGCTGAGTATTATTTTTGCTTCCCAAACTGGCAACGCTAAAGGCGTTGCTGAAGCTTTAGAGCAGGAAGCAAAAGCAGAAGGAATTGCTGTCGAACTTTTTGATGCAAGTGATTACAAAGGTAAAAACTTAGCCAAAGAAACACATGTCATTATTGTGGCATCGACGAATGGCGAAGGCGAAGCACCAGATAACGCTATAGAGCTACACGAGTTTTTGCAATCTAAGAAAGCTCCTAAGCTGTCAAACCTTCAATATGGCGTTATTGCTCTGGGTGACTCGAGCTACGAATTCTTCTGCCAAACCGGTAAAGACTTCGACGCTTACCTATCAAAGTTAGGCGCGACCCCATTTATCGATCGTCTTGATTGCGATGTGGATTATGAAGCACCAGCAGCTGAATGGCGTAAGAATGCGTTAGGTAAGGTAAAAGATACGCTTTCTTCTGGCACTGAAGCGGATGTGGTTCAACTTCCAGTGGGTCAGGCGGCGACTGCGCACTCTCCTTACAATAAACAAAACCCATACACAGCGACGTTACTGACCAGTCAAAAAATCACGGGTCGTGATTCTGGAAAGGATGTTCGTCATATAGAAATTGACTTGGAAGGTTCGGGGTTAACGTATCAGCCTGGTGATGCGCTAGGTGTGTGGTTTGAAAATAGTTCAGAACTTGCTAATGCCATTCTTGGTAAGGTCGGTTTGTCTGGGGTTGAAACCGTTGATGTTGATGGCGAAAGCTTGTCAATCCATAGTGCTCTCGTGAGTAAATATGAAATCACAACATCTAACCCTCAGCTCATTACAAAGTTTGCCGAGTTATCCGGTAGCAAGAAGCTACAAAAGCTGGTTGACGATAAAGATAAACTTCGCGAGTACTCTGCAAATACTCAAATTGTTGATGTATTGGCAGAGAAGAAAACCAAGTTAACCGCAGATGAGTTGATTAGTTTGCTTCGTCGTCTTACTCCTCGCCTTTACTCTATTGCATCAAGCCAAGAAGAGGTCGATGAAGAAGTACACCTAACGGTTGCTTTGGTTGAGTACGAACAAAACGACGAAAAACGATATGGTGGTGCGTCGAGCTTCTTAGCACAGCGTCTCGAAGAGGGAGATGAAGTTAAAGTATTTGTTGAGCATAACAACAACTTTAAACTGCCGGAAGATGATAGCACTCCAATTATCATGGTTGGTCCAGGCACAGGGATCGCACCATTCCGTAGCTTTATTCAGGAACGTGAAAACCGCGATGCTGAAGGCAAAAACTGGTTGTTCTTTGGTGATCGTACTTTCACTCAAGACTTCTTATACCAAGTTGAATGGCAAAAGTACCTCAAGTCAGGAGCACTAAGCCGATTGGATGTTGCTTTTAGTCGTGACCAAGTAGAAAAAGTTTACGTACAACATCGCATCTTAGAAAACGCAGCTCAAGTGTGGCAGTGGATCCAAGAAGGCGCTTATATCTATGTCTGCGGTGATGCCACTCGTATGGCAAAAGATGTGCACGACGCACTGGTTATCGTTGCTGAACAAGAAGGCAAGATGCCGCGTGACGATGCGGAACAATTTATTAATGACCTACGTAAAGCGAAACGTTATCAGAGGGATGTGTACTAATGACTTTTTCTACGGACAATAATAAGCAGGTTGTATTAGGTGAAGAGTTAGGGCCGCTATCTGATAACGAGCGCCTGAAGCGAGAAAGTAACTTATTACGTGGCACCATTGAGCAAGATTTACAGGACCGTATTACTGGTGGCTTTACTGCCGACAACTTCCAGTTAATTCGTTTCCACGGTATGTATCAACAAGACGATCGTGATATCCGTAATGAACGCACAAAGCAAAAACTGGAACCATTACATAATGTGATGCTTCGTGCTCGTATGCCTGGAGGCATCATCAAGCCAACGCAATGGTTAGCGATCGACAAGTTCGCAACGGAGCACTCTTTATATGGAAGTATTCGTCTGACGACTCGCCAAACGTTCCAGTTTCATGGGGTATTAAAACCGAATATTAAGTTGATGCATCAAACGCTCAACAGTATTGGCATTGATTCGATTGCAACCGCGGGTGATGTAAACCGTAACGTGTTGTGTACCACTAACCCAGTGGAGTCAGAGTTACACCAAGAAGCTTACGAATGGGCGAAGAAGATCAGTGAGCATCTATTACCAAAGACGCGCGCTTATGCAGAGATTTGGCTGGACGGTGAGAAAGTAGAAAGCACGGAAGAAGACGAACCGATTCTAGGCAAGAACTACTTACCACGTAAGTTTAAAACCACAGTGGTTATCCCACCGCAAAATGACGTAGATGTACACGCTAACGATCTCAACTTCGTAGCGATTGCAGATAACGGCAAGCTGGTTGGTTTTAACGTCCTGGTCGGCGGCGGTCTAGCGATGACACATGGTGATACGTCAACTTATCCGCGCCGCGCTGACGACTTAGGTTTCATCCCATTAGAGAAAACGCTTGATGTTGCAGCGGCGGTGGTTACCACTCAGCGTGATTGGGGTAATCGCTCAAACCGTAAGAATGCCAAAACCAAATACACACTTGACCGTGTAGGTACTGATGTCTTTAAAGCCGAAGTCGAAAAGCGAGCAGGCATTCAGTTTGAAGCAAGCCGCCCGTACGAGTTTACTGAGCGTGGTGACCGTATTGGTTGGGTAGAAGGAATTGATGGTAAACATCACTTAGCACTTTTCATCGAAAATGGTCGTCTGCTGGACTTCCCAGGCAAACCACTTAAAACGGGTGTTGCTGAAATTGCCAAAATCCATAAAGGCGATTTCCGTATGACTGCCAACCAGAACTTAATTGTTGCGGGGGTACCTAAAAGCGAAAAAGCGAAGATCGAAAAGATCGCTCGTGAACATGGCTTGATGGATGACAATATCAGTGAGCAGCGCAAAAACTCAATGGCGTGTGTTGCCTTTCCAACGTGTCCGTTAGCAATGGCAGAGGCAGAGCGTTTCCTTCCTCAGTTTGTTACTGATGTGGAGGGGATTTTGGAAAAGCACAACCTACCAGAAAATGACAACATCATTTTGCGTGTAACTGGATGTCCAAATGGTTGTGGTCGCGCAATGTTGGCTGAAATTGGTCTAGTTGGCAAAGCGCCGGGTCGTTACAACCTACATTTAGGTGGTAACCGTGCTGGTACTCGAGTACCAAAAATGTACAAAGAGAACATCACGGATAAGCAAATCTTAGAAGAGATTGATCTGCTGGTGGCTCGATGGTCGAAAGAGCGTGAAGAAGGCGAAGCCTTCGGCGATTTCACAATTCGTGCTGGTATTATCCAAGAAGTGCTCGTATCAAAGAGGGACTTTCATGCTTGATTCTGTAGCATCCAAGCTGGAGCTCACAGAGTTACTGACATTAACAAAGACGGAGCAAATCCTCCGTCTTGCTCAAATTAATGTCGAGCTCGAAAAGCTTTCAGCACAAGAGAGAGTAAAGTGGGCTTTAGAAAATCTAGAGGGCGAGTTTGCGGTTTCTTCTAGTTTTGGTATTCAAGCCGCGGTTATGCTTCATTTAGTGACTCAAGTCAAAGCGGATATCCCCGTCATTCTAACCGATACAGGATACCTGTTTGCTGAAACCTATCAATTCATTGATGAGCTGACAGATGCTCTCAACCTAAACTTAAAAGTTTATCGAGCGAAAGAAAGTGCGAATTGGCAAGAGGCTCGATATGGAAAGTTATGGGAGCAGGGTGTAGAGGGAATTGAAAAATACAACAAGCTCAATAAAGTGGAGCCAATGCGTCGAGCGCTAAAAGAGCTTAATGTTGGAACGTGGTTCTCTGGACTACGTCGAGAGCAAAGTAAATCACGATCAGGTTTACCGATACTATCAATTCAGAACGGTGTGTTTAAGTTTTTGCCAGTAATTGACTGGACTAATAAAGACGTCCATTACTACTTAGAACAACACGGCCTTAAATACCACCCATTGTGGGATGAAGGTTACCTTTCAGTTGGTGATACTCATACCACTCGTAAATGGGAGCCGGGAATGTCTGAGGAAGAAACTCGATTCTTTGGTTTAAAACGAGAGTGTGGTCTACATGAAGATGATGGTTCAGAACAAGATGGGTCCGGCATATAACCATAATGACCTTTAAATCGAGTTTAGAGTAAATAAAGAAAGCTGCAATAAAGCAGCTTTCTTTATTTATAGCACCTGAAAAACACGCTTTATAGAATAACTCTGTGGATAAGTTGTGCGAGTTCTTGGGGTAAAGTTGAATAAATAAAGCTTTGATCGAAAACTCATCGCTTAACCATTGTTTTTGCAATTTTTGAAAAATAACGCTTGCCAATGTGAGCGCGATCTCTATAATGCCTCCTCGTCGACAGGGCAAGGGCTCACAAGGGTTTAAGCAAAGTCGGCAAGGCTGAAAAGAAAAACGAAATAATTTGAAAAAGTGTTTGACACAATAAATTATATCGCTAGAATGGCCGCCTCTTCAGAAGTGATGTTAATCACAAAGAAGAGTTGCTCTTTAACAATATAAACCTATCAATCTGTGTGGGCACTCGTTGATGATAATCCAATTAGAAACTTCGGTTTCAAATTAGGTTTCAATGAAACGAAGTGGCCATTCGAATTGGGAAGCAGCCTTGAGCTGTTTTGTTTTACTTTTCTAAAGTGAAAACCAATAAGAGCACAGTCAATTCAAACATTACTTTATGTAATGTTCAGTATTCATTGAGCCGACAAAATCTTAAATTGAAGAGTTTGATCATGGCTCAGATTGAACGCTGGCGGCAGGCCTAACACATGCAAGTCGAGC
>NZ_JBSUGE010000027.1:0-54989 GCF_054064075.1 Vibrio sp. JZG10 | reverse complement strand
AGATTCGTTGTGCAATAAAAAGGCAGATTTCTCTGCCTTAATACACAATATACACCCTTTGTGTTACTGTATATAACCTAATGGAGAGGTTTTTTTTTATTCTCTTGCCTTAAAACGGCAAGAAAGGCAAGAAAGGATATCGGATGCAAGGATGGCTGGTGGTTCCCGTTTCTTTGACGTATTTGGGAGCCTTATTTATCATCGCGTGGTACGGCGACATTCAGAAAAGGTGGTTAGCACGCTGGCGGCCGTGGATTTATAGCCTTTCCATTGCGGTGTACTGTACATCGTGGACCTTCTACGGCACGGTCGGGCAGGCCAGCAGTAACCCTTGGTCTTTCTTGCCCATCTATATTGCCCCCATTTTAGTGTTTACCATCGGATGGCGCGTTTTAGCTCGGCTTATTTTGATTGCTAAACGGGAACACATCACGTCGATTGCTGATTTTATCGGAGCTCGTTACGGCAAATCTCAAGGTTTGGCCGTGGTTGTTACACTCATTGCGGTTGCGGGAATTTTGCCGTACATCGCTTTGCAGTTGCGTGGTATCACCATGGGGCTAGAAATCATTGCCCCAGAACTGGCTACCGATTTTGGTTATCAAAACGATAGCGTGTCGTGGTTTGTCGTGGTCGCACTGGCAATTTTTACCATGCTATTTGGTACCCGACACATTGATAACACGGAACACCATCGTGGGATGATGATGGCGATTGCCTTCGAATCGATTATCAAACTGTTGGCGTTTTTAGTAGTCGGTGTATTCATTGTTTGGTTGGCGATGAACACCGAGAATTTGAGCTTAGTTGATGTTGCCGCACAGACGTATCAGTCACCAAACATCCCGACCATATTGATTCATACCGTACTCACGATGCTGGCGATTGTTTGTCTTCCACGACAATTCCATACGATGGTAGTGGAAAATGAACGAGCGCAAGATTTGCATGTTGCTCGTTGGTTGTTTCCCATTTATCTGATCTTGATGGGGATTTTTGTTTTACCTATTGCGTGGGTAGGGCAAGGTTTGTTGAGTGGTGCTTCGCCTGATACTTATGTGATCAGTGTGCCGATGTCGGTAGGGGCGAGTGAAATCGCTTTGCTTGCATTTTTAGGTGGCACTTCGGCGGCCAGTGGCATGGTTATCGTGTCGACGATTGCCTTAGCGATCATGGTATCGAACGACTTGGTTATGCCACTACTGTTACGTCGCATGCGATTGACGCAGCGTAACCATCATCACTTCTCTGAATTATTACTGCGGATCCGCCGTGGTCTGATTTTAGTCCTACTAATTGGCGCCTGGGGTTTTTATCAAGCGTTAGATACCATTCACTCACTTTCAGCGATCGGCTTTCTCTCATTTGCGGCGATCACGCAATTCGCGCCTGCGCTAGTGGGCGGTATGTACTGGCGTCAAGGGAATAAGAAAGGTGTGTATGTTGGCTTGGCGGTAGGCTTTACCATTTGGCTGATTACGTTAATGAGCCAAACGGACATGCTTGCCGGGAATGCCAGTAACAACTTTTTGATTTGGTTGATCACCCCACCAGAGGTATTGGCTGGCTTTGACATTGCGATTTCAGATTG
Organism: Vibrio sp. JZG10; assembly: GCF_054064075.1. Lineage (NCBI taxonomy): Bacteria > Pseudomonadati > Pseudomonadota > Gammaproteobacteria > Vibrionales > Vibrionaceae > Vibrio > Vibrio sp. JZG10. The sequence continues at coordinate 53,398 of NZ_JBSUGE010000027.1, read as the reverse complement.
GGGGATGATCCTCAGCGTGGTCGCCAATGCAGTGTGTTTTGTCGTGGTTTCTATGACTACACGACCAAGCCTAAGTGAGCGCTTACAATCGGCATCATTCGTTGGTACGCCACTGCCTGAAAGCGAAAACATGAGCCTATACCAGAGTCGTGTTACGGTTGCTGAACTAGAAATGCTAGCGTCTAGGTTTGTTGGGCGAACGCGAGTAAAAGCGGCTTTTCAAGCGTATTGGAGCCAGCAACGAGAAGAGCTAATGCCGAATCAGCAAGCGCCATCTTCTCTGATTCGACATACCGAACGTGTATTAGCCGGGGTATTCGGTGCCTCTTCTGCTAAGTTAGTACTTACTTCTGCCCTGCAGGGAAGAAACATGCAGCTTGAAGAGGTGGCGACTATCGTCGATGAAGCCTCTGAACTGTACGATTTTAGCCGAGGCCTACTTCAAGGGGCGATTGAACATATCGGCCAAGGTATTGCGGTGGTCGATAAGCAACTACGCTTGGTAGCGTGGAACCAACGCTACTTAGAACTCTTTGAATTTCCGCCTGGCTTGATCCAAGTTGGGCGACCGATTGCGGATGTGATTCGGCACAATGCAGAGCAAGGTTTATGTGGCCCAGGCGATCCTGATGACCACGTCCGTCGCCGTGTGTATCACCTTGAGCAAGGGACTCGGCACACCTCTTCTCGGGTTCGTCCCGATGGTCGCGTGATTGAGGTACAAGGTAACCCAATGCCAGGTGGTGGCTTTGTGATGAGCTTTACCGACATCACCGTATTCCGAGATGCAGAGCAAGCGCTGAAAGACGCCAACGAGACATTGGAAGAAAGGGTGCGTCTGCGGACTCGGGAATTAGAACAGCTTAACAAACAGCTGGTGGCCGCGACGCAACGCTCCGATTTGGAATCGAAGTCCAAATCACGGTTCTTGGCGGCAGTAAGCCATGACTTGATGCAGCCACTCAACGCGGCGCGCCTGTTCGCTTCTTCACTGTCGGAAGTTGCCAAAGACAGCGAAGCCAAAAAGCTGTCGGCACACATTGAGAGTGCTTTAGAGGCGGCCGAAGACCTGATAGGAGATTTGCTGGATATTTCGCGCTTGGAGTCGGGCAAGCTGGAAGTCAATGTGCACGGTTTTGCGTTAAACGATGTGTTGTCGAATTTGAATGCGGAGTTCAGCGCATTAGCCAAGCAACAAGGCATAGTATTCACCATGATTCCATCCTCACTCATGGTGAAATCGGATCCCAAACTGCTGCGCCGTGTGGTGCAAAACTTCCTGACCAATGCGTTTCGTTATAACCCGAATGGCAAAGTGGCGCTCGGTGTTCGCCGGGTAAAAGGGCGAGTGCGTATTGATGTGTGGGACAACGGTGTAGGTATTGAAGAAGAGAAGCAGCAAGAGATCTTTGAAGAGTTTAATCGCGGAACTCAAGTTCGTTCCGACCAAGGTCTCGGGCTTGGTTTGGCGATTTCCAAGGGAATTGCTCAGGTACTTGGGCATGAAATTTCGATGCGCTCTTGGGTTGGAAAAGGCAGTGTTTTTTCCATCACCCTAGATAAAGCTGATCATGTTCAGCCTCATCCAGTTCACGTGGCAATGAGTAAGCAATCTGAACTTGGTCATCTGAGAATCCTATGTGTCGATAATGAGCCTGACATTCTAGTCGGCATGGAAAACTTACTGTCTCGATGGGGCTGCGATACACGAGTTGCAATTGATTTAGTTGAAAGTCTACAAGCGCTTGAGGATGGTTGGATTCCGGACGTGATTTTTTCCGATTACCGACTTGATGATGGTCGTACTGGCTTGGAAGTGCTACAGCAATGTCGCTTGAGGCTAGGCAGCTGCTTTGAAGGTGTCATCATCAGCGCGGATCGCACCGATGATATGCTTGATGGCATCAAGGCAAATGGGTTCAGCTTTATTGCGAAGCCAGTTAAGCCGCTTAAATTGCGTTCGGTGCTCAACCGCGTCGCATAAATTTAGAGTGCTTTAGCGTTGCTATAAAAGAGACCTCCGAATGGAGGTCTCTGTGTTTGTAATCTTATTTTGGTTTGTAGGCTGAGTTTGCCGCTTATTCCGCGACGCCGCCTTGGGTTAGCTTCGCTGGATTAAGCAATCGTTCTAGCGTTGCTCTATCTAAATCGGTTTCTTCTTCTGCGACATCAATAATCGCACGCCCCTGCTTATAGGCTTTTTTCGCGACTTCTGCCGCTTTCAGGTAGCCAATGACTGGGTTGAGGGCCGTGACCAAAATTGGGTTTTTGGCGAGCGCTATATCCAAGTTATCTTGACGAACTTCAAATGTTGCAATGGCCTTATCGGCTAAAGCGGTTGCGCTGTTAGCGAGCAACTCGATGCTCTCCAATACGTTATGAGCAATGACAGGTAGCATGACGTTTAGTTGGAAGTTGCCTGCTTGGCCCGCGACGGTAATCGTGGTGTCATTACCAATGACTTGCGCTGAGGCCATAGCTGCGGCTTCTGGGATCACAGGATTTACTTTGCCAGGCATGATGGAAGAACCCGGTTGCAAGCCTTGTAATTCAATCTCACCTAAACCAGCCAATGGGCCTGAGTTCATCCAGCGAAGATCGTTTGCGATCTTCATGATCGCAACTGCTGCTGTTTTGAGCTGTCCCGATAGGGCGACGATCGCATCTTGGCTGCTTAAATTGAAAAAGAAATTATCACTGGCCGTGAACTGAATACGAGTTGACTGGGTTAGGTTGCTGGCGAATAAATCCGCAAAGCGTGGATCGGCATTGATCCCCGTGCCAACCGCCGTACCACCTTGGGCTAAGGCTTTTACCGCTGGCAGTGCTTGCTCAATCGCTTGCTTAGCATGGTCGATTTGGAACTGCCAACCGCCAAGCTCTTGAGCAAAGGTAATGGGCATCGCGTCCATTAAGTGAGTGCGACCAGTTTTTACAACATCTTTCAGTGCTTGCTGCTTAGACTCTAGTGCTTGGCTGAGGTGTGACAAGGCCGGAAAGAGCTGTTTTTCAATGGCTAATGCTGTGCTAACTTGAATTGCGGTTGGCACCACATCGTTACTGCTTTGTCCCATGTTGACGTGATCATTAGGACTGACGGTACCGCCTAGATGCTGGGAGGCCAGTGTTGCAATCACTTCATTCGCATTCATATTTGAGCTGGTGCCTGATCCGGTTTGAAATACGTCAATTGGAAATTGCTCAATATGATTGTCCTCGATAATCGCCTGAGCTGCGTCAGCAATCGCATTAGCGATATCACCTTCAAGCAGCCCCAATTGTGCGTTGGTGAGTGCCGCAGTCTGCTTGATGTGTGCCAACGCTTGGATGAAGCCAGATGGCATCTTATGTTGACTGAATGAGAAGTTATCGACGGCGCGCTGAGTTTGGGCTTGGTAGAGTGCATCTGCTGGGACTTTCACTTCGCCCATACTGTCAGTTTCTATGCGGAATTCGGTGTTCATAGTAGGGATCCTTTTGGTTAATCGAGTGAGATTTGAATCAGGCGTAATTGTTGTTGTAATGCGAGAAATTTCACGTCGCCTTGTTCAAACTGATAGTAATAGCGTTTGAGACAGAATAATGGCGTATGGATAGAATCGAGACAGACACGACGGAAGATGCGACTGCGAGTGGAGTCTTGAATTGCGTCTAGTAGATGGAAATAAACCTGACGCAAAAACAGCTCACACAACAATAGATTTTCTTCATCGGCATCGTGTTCATAGCAGGAAGACAACACCATTCCCCAATGAATATAGTCATGAATTACGTCTGGCTCAAAGCCGTGTGGTGCGGCGAGAAGGAATCTATCTTGTGCTTTAAAAAATGCGTTGAAGATGTCCCGTTTGTTGTCCATAACCACCTCTCGTTTGATGTAATGATAATTATTATCAATTAAGTGGTGGGTTGGCAACCCTTTTTAGAGTAAGAGGTTGTTGAAGAAAGACTTACGGAAACAAAAGCCGACGTAAAAGCGTCGGCAGAGAGGGAATTATTTAGTCCTGAGGTGACAATGAGGTATCGACGTTTTGGATATCGGTGTCTTTATCTGTGGCCATTACTCTGTAAATAAGGTTTCGTACTTCACAAACGCGGTTTGTGTTTCGCCGTAATAAAGTGTGCCTCCAGATTGAATGACGACTCTTAACCAACTTTCTGCGGATGCTGGTCTTGGTAAGGTAATGTACCAACTTTTTCCAGCCTGATCGGCGGGCTTCATATCAATCGGCTGAGCATTTTTCTCTTCGTCATTAACGATGGAAACTTTGACCCCTTCGAGTGGATAGGCGGCATTGAGTGACAATTCTAAGCCATTTTGCGTGAGCTGTTCTGAGCGAAACTTCACTTTAAAGTCGCCATTTTCCATGTCACACAGTCCACTGGTGTAACGACAGTTAGACTTACTCGCGAGTTTGTAAGTTTCCCCTTCTTGTGCCGCGTGGGGTTTTTCGCTGAGTGCCATATCGGTGCCGAAGTAGGCGATCAAAGAAAGAATCGGCGCAATCAGCAGAGCGAGAATAAAGTGCTTGTTTTTGAACATAAAATACTAATTCCATCAATTATCTGTTCATTTTAACTGGCTAAAATCATTAATAACTTCGTTAATGATTTTGAAGGTAGAGCAACTAGCTTGCTGCAATCTTTGCCTTGTTCTAAACGATTGTTTCTGAGTTCCCCGAACATATAACCAATGCCATTCGTGTGCTTCCTTGCTACGGCTCAGGGAATCTAATTATTAGAATAAGTTAGATGAATAAAAAAGCCCCAAGTGGGGCTTTTGTGGCTTGCGTTAGATTTTAGTGATCCACGGCATCGCCTGCACCAACAGGAACACGAACGTGTTCAACAAGATCTTTAACTTCTTGAGGTGTTTCCGCCGTAACTTTCGATACCGCGAATGCCACGATGAAGTTAAATAGTGCGCCGATAGCACCAAACGCGTTTGGCTCAATACCTAGGAACCAGTTGGTTCCCCAGCTTTCTAGATATTTCCAGTCAGCAACGAATAGGATGCCTTTGTGCTGGAATACGTAGAACAGTGTGATACTGATACCGGCAATCATACCGGCGATTGCACCTTCTTTATTGATGCCTTTGCTGAAGATACCCATCATCAACGCAGGGAAGATGGATGACGCAGCAAGACCAAAGGCGAGCGCCACCGTACCAGCTGCAAAGCCAGGAGGATTCAATCCGAGATAGCCTGCGGCTGCGATTGCCACCGCCATCGAGATTCGGCTGGCAAGCAGCTCCTTCTTCTCGGATATGTTCGGATTTATAACCCCTTTGATTAAGTCATGGGAAATCGCCGACGAAATAGCGAGCAACAGACCCGCAGCTGTGGATAGTGCTGCAGCGAGACCACCAGCGGCTACGAGTGCAATGACCCAGTTTGGTAGCTTAGCGATTTCTGGGTTTGCTAGTACCATGATGTCACGGTCAACTCGCAACTCATTGGTGTCAGGGTTTGAGGTGTACTCGATCAGGCCATCGCCATTCTTATCATCAAAGCCTAATAGACCTGTTGTTTCCCAGTTTTTGAACCAATCAGGGCGCTCATCATACGCAAGGTGTTGGCCCGGAGCTGGGTTAACGGTATCCATTAGGTTTAGACGAGCCATTGCTGAAACTGCTGGCGCTGTTGTGTATAGAATAGCGATGAACACAAGTGCCCAGCCTGCAGAAGTACGCGCATCACGTACCTTAGGTACCGTAAAGAAACGGATGATAACGTGTGGTAGACCCGCAGTACCGATCATCAATGACATGGTGTAAACGAACATGTTTAGTGTGCTACCGCGAACCTGCGTAGTGTATTCACTAAAGCCGAGTTCGGTCACCACTTGGTCGAGCCTATCGAGCAGATAAACATCGGTGCCTTGAATGGTACTACCGAGGCCAATCTGAGGTAGCGGGTTACCTGTAAGTTGCAGAGAGATAAAGATTGCAGGGATAGTGTAAGCAAGAATGAGTACGCAATATTGAGCAATCTGCGTGTATGTGATGCCTTTCATGCCGCCAAGTACTGCGTACATGAATACGATACACATACCAATCAGTAGGCCTGTTGAGTAATCAACTTCTAGGAAGCGACCGAAGGCAACGCCAACGCCTTTCATCTGGCCGATAACATAAGTGACCGATGCGATGATAAGACAGATAACCGCCACGATACGTGCCGTGTTCGAGTAGAAGCGTTCACCAACAAACTCTGGCACCGTAAACTTACCAAACTTACGTAGATAAGGGGCGAGTAACAGTGCAAGCAGTACGTAACCACCCGTCCAACCCATTAGGAATACGGAGCCGCCGTAACCCATAAAGGCAATTAGGCCTGCCATTGAGATGAACGATGCCGCCGACATCCAGTCAGCAGCGGTTGCCATACCGTTAGCGATTGGGTTTACCCCGCCACCTGCGACATAGAACTCTTTGGTTGACCCCGCACGCGCCCAGATCGCAATACCGATGTAGAGGACGAAGGTTGCACCAACAACCAGGTAGGTAATAGTTTTCAAATCCATCTGAGTTACTCCTTACTCATCTACGCCGAATTCACGGTCGATTTGGCGCATCTTCCATGCGTAATAGAAAATAATACCTAGGAAGGTGTAGATGGAGCCTTGCTGAGCAAACCAGAAACCAAGTTTGTATCCACCTAATTGAAATTGATTAAGTACGTCGACAAATAAAATGCCGCAGCCGAAAGACACTACGAACCAGATGACCATAAGGCCAATCATGAGCTTCACGTTTTTGTCCCAATAGGCTTTGGCTCTTTCTTCGCTTTCAAATGCCATTGCCGTCTCCTTACGATTGGTATTGTTGTTAAAAAAATGTTTCAACATGTACATTAGCAAGGTGTTGGCAAGAACTCTTTTCAACTTTAGTCGGGGTATAAAAAATAAAAAACTCCCGTGATATGGTCGCTTAGAGAAAAGTTAGGGTTATTTATTAATGTTAAAAAGCTGTTAAATTAGCCAAAGGTCTAAGGAGAGAAATGATAAAAAGCACGAATAAGAGACGTGATTAATTTTTTCTTCATTGATTTTAGCGATCCTTAACAGAAACATTCTGCGTTCTTCTTTTTATCAATCAGCGAAAAAATTGGCGTGAAAAATTCACAAGTAATTTATTTACATAAAGTTTTCGTACCAAATCACCGTTTTAGCGCACAATAAAGTAATATAACTGAGTCATTCTCGTACAACCTCGCGCTTTGGGACGGTTTAAGGAGGAGGCAGATTAAGGCATTAACTTATTAACGAAGTCGCCTTAGCTCATCACAAGCATATCGTTTTTCATTAAGGGAGGGTGAGAATGGACGCAGACACCATTAACAGTTTTTTTCTTATAGGTGCGTTGTTAATCGCACTTAGCGTTCTTTTAAGCCCAGTTTCCTCTAAGTTGGGAATCCCAATTCTTTTGGTATTTTTAGCCGTTGGAATGCTGGCGGGGGAAGACGGTTTAGGCGGTATTTTATTTGATAATTTTTCGATCGCTTACTTGGTCAGTAACCTCGCATTAGCCATCATTTTGCTCGATGGTGGTATGAGAACACGGGTTGCCAGCTTTAGGGTGGCGTTATGGCCTTCGGTGTCCTTGGCAACGTTTGGGGTTGCGATCACCACTATTTTGACCGGGCTGATGGCAACGTGGTTATTCGACTTAGACTTGCTGCAAGGTATATTAGTTGGTGCGATTGTCGGCTCCACAGATGCTGCCGCGGTTTTTTCTCTACTCAAAGGTCGTAGTCTTAACGAACGTGTTGGCTCAACGCTGGAAATTGAATCCGGCACCAATGATCCTATGGCGGTGTTTCTGACTGTTACTCTGATTGCTATTTTAGCGACCCCAGATGCAGATTTGAGTGTGGGCTTTTTGGCGCTCAGTTTTCTTAAGCAGTTTGGTATTGGCGCTTTACTCGGTTTTGCTGGTGGCTGGATTTTGTGGAAGGTCATCAATCGTAATCAACTGCCGGATGGCTTATATTCGATTTTAACCGTCAGTGGTGGCTTGCTGATTTTCGCTTTATCTAATGCATTAGGTGGCAGCGGTATTCTGTCAATTTATCTGGTTGGTTTACTGCTAGGTAATCGTCCAACACGCAGCCGCCATTCCATTCTTCATGTGCTAGATGGCATGACGTGGCTAGCTCAAATCGGTATGTTCCTCGTGCTTGGTTTATTGGTTACGCCTTCCAACTTGCTCTCTATTGCGTTGCCTGGTTTGGCGCTGGCCTTTGGGATGATTTTATTTGCCCGTCCAATCTCGGTTTGGATCGGTTTACTGCCATTCAAGAGTTTCACACCACGTGAAAAGTGGTTTGTTTCTTGGGTGGGCTTGCGCGGTGCTGTCCCAATTATTCTGGCAGTATTTCCAATGATGGCAGGATTGCCAGATGCGCAGTTGTACTTCAATTTGGCGTTTTTCGTGGTAATGGTCTCTTTGATTGTACAAGGTGGCACATTGACTAAAGCGATGTCTCTGGCGAAGGTAGAGCTACCTTCTAAACCTGAGCCAATTTCACGCACAGGTGTGGAGATTTACCCAACTAGTGAGTGGGAACTGTTTATCTATAAGCTTAAAGCGGATAAATGGTGTATTGGTGAACCATTGCGTAGTCTTTCGATGCCGGATGGAACGCGCATCGCCGCAGTATTTCGCAATAAAGCGTTATTGCATCCGTCAGGTAGTACGCGCCTCGAAGAAGACGATACCTTGTGTGTGTTGGCGCAAGAAAAGGATTTGGATGCCCTGAGCTTGCTATTTAGTGAAGCGCCTGAGAAAGCGTCATTGGCACGATTCTTTGGTGATTTCTTCCTAGATATTGAAGTGAACCTTGCCGATATTGCGATGATGTATGGCCTGAACTTGGGCGATGAATCACTCGATAAAAGCTTAAGAAACCTTGTAGAAGAACAATTGGGGAGTACACCAGTGTTAGGGGACCAATTCGAGTGGCAAGGCTTGCAATGGATCATTGCCGATGTCGTTGACCAACAAGTCACCAAAGTAGGTATCCGTTTGCCAAGCGAGTAAAGCCTGCTCGCTGACGAGGAGTGAGTCTAGTCGTTCATCTCCGTTAGCATGATGACGGCTTGTGTGCGGTTTTTTACGCCGAGCTTGCGGAAAATCGCCGTCATATGCGCTTTGATGGTGGCTTCTGAAACATTCAATTCATAGGCGATTTGTTTGTTCAGTAAGCCATCTGACAACATCCCCAACACCTTATATTGCTGTGGCGTTAGCGCGGCAATCTTCTCCGCTAAGTCATTACATGCCGCGTTATTGGTGATCAGCCCTTCAGGAAAATACGGGTCGCCATTGAGCACTTGATTGAGCGCATTCACCAATTCGCGCATATCGCTCGATTTAGGAATAAAACCAAACGCACCATGGCTTTTCACTTGTGTCACGATCGCTGGCTCTTCACTAGCCGAGACGACGACGATTGGTAAGTCTGGGTGTTCTGCTCGCAAGTGAATCAAGCCAGACATACCATTTGCTCCTGGCATTTTGAGATCCAATAGCACCAAATCTGGCTCTTCTTCTCGCTCTAACAAAGCCAGCAGTGCGTCGAGTGAGTCCGCTTCCAGCAAATTTGCCCCACTGATTGCCATGTGGATAGATTGAAACAAGGCATTACGGAAGAGTGGGTGATCATCTGCAATGATGATGGTGTAGGTCGAATCCATGACGTTAAACACTTTTGACTATTTCGTTAAATTTATTATTGTCCAGCTTTGAGAGAGTGGACAATATTTATTCGCTAAAAGTCTGAACCAAATCGACTTTTATTAGGAAAATTGCATATAAGCGCAATTTTCTCATTCAAATCTGGGTAATAAAAAACGCCAGTGGTCATCACTGGCGTTTGAATATCTGATGATCAGAATTGTTGGATGTGCTCTAAGAAAGGCTCGGCTTGCATAAAACCGGTTAAACGCGCGTTTGAAACGTGTTCGCCATTCGCATCCCAGAACTCGATGGTTGGCAAGCCAAGTACGTTCATGTGTTTGAGTAACTCAATATCTTGCACTTGGTTCTTGGTTACATCAGCTTGCAGAAGAACAAAGTCTTTTAGCTTGGCTTCGACGCTTGGATCATGGAAGGTGTACTTCTCAAACTCTTTACACGCCACACACCAATCGGCGTAGAAGTCGAGCATCACAGGTTTGCCAGCTGCTTTGGCTAGCGCTAGTTGTTCTTCCAACTCCGCAACATTGGCAATGCGTGTAAAGCTTACGGAAGTTTGTTGAGCTTGCGTTGCGTTATTACCAAACCAGTAATTTAATACTGGCTGTGCTGACGCGAGCAAACCCAATACGGCGATGATGCCAACGGCGCTTTGTTTCCAGCCACCAAACTCCAAGCTGTTTTTCACATGATACAGCCAACCAAAGGCAGCGAGGCCCAGTGTTGACCACAGAATTGTTGACCACATTTCTGGCATGATGCGTTCCAACAAGAAGATAGGTGCGGCAAGCAGAATAAAGCCGAACAGCGTTTTCACGCGGTCCATCCAACCGCCGGCTTTTGGTAGCAACTTGTTGCCAAATACCGCCACAAGGATCAACGGAATCCCCATGCCCATCGCCAGCGCGTAAAGGGCGACCCCACCAGTGAGTAAGTCGCCACTTTGTGCGACGTAAAGCAGCGCACCAGAGAGTGGGGCGGTAGTACACGGAGAACAAACCAAGCCAGATATTGCCCCCATTGCAAACACGCCAGCACTGCTACCACCTTGCTGCTTGTTACTTAAGTTATTCAGCCACGTTTGCACGCTGCTTGGTAACTGCAATGAGTACAGACCAAACATCGACATAGCTAATGCGATGAACAGTACACTCAAACCAATCAGCACATAAGGGTGTTGCATCGCCGCTTGGAACTGCATGCCCGCAGACGCCACTACAAGGCCGAGCAGCGTGTAAGTCAGCGCCATGCCTTGTACGTAAACAAATGACAAACCAAGCGCACGACGTTGGCTCAGTTTGCCGCTACCAAGCACGATGCTGGTGAGAATGGGATACATCGGCAGTACACAAGGGGTAAATGCTAGACCCACACCAAGTGCCAAAAACAACAACGGCGTCCACCACTTGTCGGCTAGATTCGCGGCTAAGCTATCTTGCTCACTGACTGGTACTGAAGTGGTGGTTGATTTTGTTGTTGGCTGTGCTTGTTCTGTCGTTGGTGCCTTGGCAGTCGGTGCTACGGTGTCGGAATTGGATGAAGAAAACGCGCTGATAGGAATCACGCGAGTTTCTGGCGGGTAACAGAAGCCTGCTTTCGCACAACCTTGGTATTGCACGACTACGCGAGCACCGTCTTGCCAATCATGCATTGGTACATTAACGAAGAGAGGTTGAGTATAGATATGCACGTCACCAAAGAATTCATCTTTATGCGGTGTGCCGTCTTCCATTTGCAGTTCGCCTAGCGATACTCTCTCACCAGCTACAGACAAGCGCTCTTGATATAGGTAGTACCCGTCACGTACCTGCCAATCGAGCATCAATTTGTCATCTTGCTGGTAGAAGTTAAATGGAAACGCCTGATCAACCGGAACAAAGCTGTCGCTGCTGCTACCAAAACTGTTGTTCTGGCTATTGTTAAACTGGTCTTTGCCAAATAAAGCTAAAGACGGAGTGGAAAAGGTAATGAGCCCTAAGAGTAAAACGGAAAGTAATGCGCGCATAAAAGAGTCAATTCATCTTAGATAATTGCCGTTAGTGTAACTCAATCAGACCCGGAGGCGAGTCAATAAGTTTCATGAAAATGAAGATTTATTGAGCATAAATCAAGACAACAGGCAATAAAAAAGGGAGCCGAAGCTCCCCGAGTAAGACTCTGTTTCTACTAGATCAGTAGACCACCGAATGCGAAGCCAAGTGCTACCGCAGAAGCGATGGTTACCACACCAGGTACAAAGAATGGGTGGTTGAATACGTACTTACCGATACGAGTTGAACCCGTGTCGTCCATCTCAACCGCCGCAAGTAGCGTTGGGTAAGTTGGCAGTACGAATAGCGCACTTACTGCTGCGAAAGACGCAACGGCGGTTAGTGGTGCTACACCGATAGCAAGTGCTGCTGGCATTAGCGCAACCGTGGTTGCACCTTGAGAGTAAAGCAGCATAGACGCGAAGAATAGAACCAGTGCTAGCATCCATGGGTAGTCTGCTAGTAGCGCACCAGCCACTTCTTTGATGCCTTCAACGTGCGCGTTAACGAAGGTAGAACCTAACCATGCCACACCAAGAACACACACACACGCTGTCATACCAGAGCGGAATGTTGCTGCTGCTGGGATTTTGCCAGCGTCGATTTTACAGCTCATTACGATAGCTGCCGCGGCTGCTAGCATTACCGTCATGATAGCTTCGTTACGACCTAGAGCAGGGTTCTCGATAAGGCCAACAGAGCCAGAAATTGCTGCTGCGTAACACACTACGAATGCGATTGCGCCTAGGAAGATGAAGGTAGCTTTCTTCGCTGTTGGTAGGATTTCGCGTTTTGCTTCTGTATTTAGCTTGATTAAGCCTTTTTCTAGACGCTCTTGGTATTCAGCATCGTCTTTTAGCTCACAGCCCATGAAGTTCGCCACGAACGCACCGATCATGCACGCGATGAACGTCGTTGGGATACAGATTGCTAGTAGTGTTAGGTAGTCAACGCCAAATGGGTGCAGCATTGCCGCGAACGCGACAACAGCCGCTGAGATTGGTGATGCGGTGATAGCGATTTGCGATGCCACGACCGCGATAGACAGTGGACGAGAAGGGCGCACGCCTTGGCCTTTCGCTACTTCTGCAATCACTGGCAAAGTAGAGAATGCCGTGTGGCCAGTACCCGCCATTAATGTCATTAGGTAAGTTACGATAGGCGCATAAAAGGTGATGCGCTCAGGATGCTTGCGCAAAAAGTTTTCAGCAACTTGCACCATCCAGTCTAAACCACCAGCGACTTGCATTGCTGCGATAGCCGTGATGACAGACATGATGATCAAAATTACGTCAACTGGGATGTAAGCTTGGCTTGTTGGCACACCTAAGATCAAAGACAACGCAATGACCCCAGCACCACCAGCAAAACCAATGCCGATACCGCCGATTCTAGCCCCCAAATAGATGAAGAGCAGAACCACGAAGAGTTCGAGCATGACCATATTGATACCTCTTTAGTTTTTATTTGATTCTGATTTTTTGAACACTCAGGAACAGGAGTAAATGCTCAGAGAATTAGAACCCAGTGGCCTAATGGCAATAAAGCATATAAAAAATGTGGTTAACCGTATGAGAGCCTAAAAAAGGGGCCTGAGTGGCCCCCTTCGAATTAGTTATTACTCGTAGCGTTTCGCTTTGTAAGTTGGATGCATGAAGTTTTCGACTGACAAGATTTCATCAAGCTCTTCTGCGGTTAGCAGGCCGCGCTCTAGCACAACTTCGCGAACACTCTTACCGGTTTCCGCACAAATCTTACCTACGATGTCACCTTCGTGGTGGCCGATGTATGGGTTTAGATAAGTGACGATACCGATAGAGTTGTAAACGTAGTTTTCACAAGTCTCTTTGTTGACCGTGATGCCGTCGATACATTTATCACGTAGGTTCACACACGCATTGTGTAGTAGAGAGATAGACTCAAACATGCTTTGTGCGATAACTGGTTCCATTACGTTTAGCTGTAGCTGACCGCCTTCTGCTGCGAAAGAAACCGTGTTGTCGTTACCTAGAACTTTAAAGCAAACTTGGTTTACTACTTCTGGGATAACTGGGTTTACTTTTGCTGGCATGATTGAAGAACCTGCTTGCATTTCAGGTAGGTTCAATTCATTTAGACCAGCGCGTGGGCCAGAAGAAAGTAGACGAAGGTCGTTACAGATCTTCGATAGTTTCACCGCTAGACGTTTTAGTGCACTGTGCGTCATTACGTATGCGCCACAGTCAGAAGTCGCTTCGATAAGGTCTTCTGCCGCAACAACGTCAAGACCTGTTACTTCCGCTAGGTGTTTTACTGCAAGAGCTTGGTAGCCAGTCGGTGTATTTAGACCTGTACCGATTGCGGTTGCGCCTAGGTTGATTTCTAGGAGTAGTTTAGAGGTGTAATCTAGAGCACGAATCTCTTCGTTTAGTGTTACTGCCCAAGCGTGGAACTCTTGACCTACAGTCATCGGTACCGCGTCTTGTAGCTGAGTACGACCCATTTTCAGTACATCTTTAAACTCAATTGCTTTAAGTTCGAATGCGCCTTTTAGGTACTCAATTGCTTCCATTAGTTTGTGTACGCTGTTGTAAACCGCGATACGGAAACCCGTTGGGTACGCACAGTTGGTTGATTGGCTCTTGTTTACGTGGTCATTTGGGTTAACAAATTCGTATTGACCTTTCTCTTTACCCATTAGCTCAAGCGCAACGTTTGCGATCACTTCGTTTGTGTTCATGTTCACGGAAGTGCCCGCACCACCTTGGAATACGTCTGATGGGAACTGATCCATGCACTTGCCAGTTTCTAGGATCAAATCACACGCTTCGATGATGTAGTTTGCAACGTCTTTTGGAATCGCACCAAGTTCTTTGTTTGCTAACGCCGCTGCTTTTTTGGTCATTACCATACCGCGTACAAATTCTGGTACGTCAGAGATGGTCATATTAGAGATGTTGAAGTTCTCGATCGCACGTAGCGTATGAATACCGTAGTACGCATCTGCAGGGACATGACGTTGACCTAATAGATCTTCTTCAATACGAGTGGCTGGGTTTGCTGTTTTTGGAGCATCAGATAGGGTAGCCATAGCAGGATCCTTAGATGATAATTCTGATAATAAAGTTATTTATTAGCCATTTCTGCAATCTAGAATCCATTCATCAGAATTTTTGGCTGGAAAATCCGTCCTGACTTATGTGGCACATGATACTGCACCTAGCGCATAAAAATAGTAACTAGATCACCTTTTTCGTTTTTCATGAGTCAATAATTTGCAAAGTATGAACGGGTTATTAATAACCCTTTATGGGTACTCGATTTTCCTCGACAAACATGGGTTTTTAGAGTTCGAAATTAGCACTTTAAAAGCACGAAAAAATCGGTATGCAATTGAATGAAACACTCCACTACCACTTTTTCTGCGTAGGAAGAGACCAGTATGAACACGCTTTTTTACAACGATTCGTTTGAGCTTAGTCCGCTTTTACCATTACACTGAATTAAACAAAGGAGGGCGTGTGTTTCCTATCTTATTATTGGCGTTTATTTTTGTCCCGATCATTGAAATCGGCTTATTTATTCAGGTGGGCGGCTTTTTAGGTTTATGGCCGACTATCGCATTAGTATTAATCACGGCATTTGTCGGTGCATCGTTGGTGCGCAGCCAAGGCATCCAAACTCTGATGTCGGTGCAGGGGCGTCTGGAACAAGGTGAAATTCCAGCCCAGCAAATTTTTGAAGGTGTAATGCTAGCGGTGGCTGGCGTGCTGCTGTTAACACCGGGCTTTATGACCGATGCTCTTGGTATGCTGGTGTTGCTTCCTGCACCACGCGCCGCGATTGCCAAATACTTGATGAGTAAAATGGTGGTGAAAACCATGCATGGTGGTGGCTTCCAAGGTGGTTTCTCTAACCAAGGGCCATTTGAGCAAGACCCGTTCCGCCGTGACCCATTTAATTCCCAGTCAGACGATGGCAATACCTTTGAAGGGGAATACGAGCGTAAAGACGATGATGATCGCAACAAGCTCAACTGATTGAGTCAGAGAGTAAAGAAAACAAAAGGGCGCACTAAGCGCCCTTTTTTTGTGTTTGGAATTCGTGGTGCTTACAACGCGCCTTCAAACCCCATTTGACGCCATGCTTCAAAAGCAATGATCGCAACGGCGTTCGAAAGGTTTAGGCTGCGCGCATCTGGCATCATTGGAATGCGGATACGCTGCTCCATTGGCAAGCTATCGATGATTTCAGCAGGCAAGCCACGAGTTTCTGGACCAAACATCAATACGTCACCTGCTTGGTATTGTGCATCAACGTGGTGACCTGTGGTTTTGGTGGTGCAGGCAAACAATCGGTAGTTACCTTGTTTCTCTTTCTCTAAATATTCTAAGAATGCTTGATAGTTCTTATGACGCGTTACGCGAGCTAAATCATGGTAATCCAAACCAGCGCGGCGGACTTTCTTCTCTTCAAGATCGAAACCTAGAGGTTCAATTAAGTGAAGGTTTGCACCGCAGTTGGCACAAAGTCGAATGATGTTGCCGGTGTTCGGCGCGATTTCTGGTTCGTATAAAGCGATATCAAACATGGTATTGAAATAGAGTTGGTCAAATAGAGGGGCAGTATATACCCAAGTCAGCAAGATATGCGAGATTCAGCAAGATTGACCTGGGTATGAAAGCAGGCATTAGCGCGGACGTTAATACCGTAAGTATCGATGCTCTTTATAATAGAGCGTGAGCGTAATTTTCTTCAACCGCTCGCCAGTTGACGACGTTCCACCATGCGTCAATGTATTCTGGGCGACGGTTTTGGTAGCTGATGTAATACGCGTGCTCCCACACGTCTAATGCGAGGATTGGTTCGCCGCGTACATCCACTACGTCCATCAGAGGGTTGTCTTGATTGCTGGTGGACGTAATGTGAATCTCACCATCTTTTACGATCAACCATGCAAAGCCAGAACCAAAGGTATTAATCGCGGCTTGGGCAAACGCTTCTTTAAATTGCGCAAAGCTACCAAATTTATCGTTAATTGCCTGAGCAAGTGCGCCTTGAGGCTCACCGCCACCGTTTGGAGACATGCAATTCCAATAAATGATGTGGTTGTAGTAGCCGCCGCCATTATTACGCACTGCAGGGCTGAGCTTAGAGATATTGTCAAAGATCTCGTCTAATGACTGAGTTTCGAGCTCGCTCCCTTCAACGGCACTTACGAACTTATCGAAATAAGTCTTGTGATGTTTGCTGTAATGCACTTCCATGGTTTTCGCGTCGATGTACGGCTCTAGTGAATCGTACGGGTAAGGCAGAGCGGGAAATGTATGTGACATAGTAAATCCTCCTTAATTGGAAAATTTACTTTAATGCTAACGATAATTATTATCAACTTTGATCTTTGTAAGGGTATTCGAAGGCGTTCCCACCCAATTTCTAAAGTGAAGATGAAGCCGTGAATCTCTCACTCTAGAAATAGGGTGTGGCTTACTGTTAGCTCATCGGCTTGAAGTTAACGATTGATAGGTAAGGTGATACTCATGCGCAATCCGCCTAACGGACTTCGACTGGCGACGATCGTTCCACTGTGCTGGCGGATGGCACTTTCGGTAATGGTTAGGCCGAGACCCGTGCCGCCGGAGTGGCGATCGCGGGCCGTTGAAACGCGATAGAACGGACGAAAAATCGCGGCTAATTCTTCTTCAGGAACGCCCTCGCCATTGTCATCAACCGTGATATGCAGCGTATCATCATCGGCCTTGATGTCGATTTGCACCTCATCTTTCCCGTAATAAATGGCGTTACGAACGATGTTTTCCACCGCACTCATCAGCAGTTTAGGATTGCCGGAGATACTTCGTTTTGGCAGTTCAGAATAGTGTAGGTGCTTACCCATTTGCTCAGCTTCAAACTGCGCATCTTTAATGATCTCTTCCCACAAACTTTCCAGTGGCTGCGTTTCGCGAGTCATATGGCTGTTCGCCTGCATGCGAGACAGTTCAAGCAATTCGCTGATCATCTGTTCCAAGCGCTGCGCTTCGGTATCGATACGAGTCAGTTCTGGGCTTTCGCCTTGTTTACGCGTTGCTAATGCGCTTGCCATGCGTAGACGAGTTAAAGGTGAGCGCAGCTCGTGAGAGATATCGGATAGCAGGCGTTGTTGTCCTGAAATCATTTGATTAACCGCCTCGACCATCTGGTTGAAGCTGCTGCCAGCCTGACGAAACTCTGCCGTGCCTTTTTCTAAATTTGGGTCTGTGACAAATTCGCCTTTCGCCACACGTTGAGCGGCGGCTTCAAGACGACGCGCTGGCTGACTTAGTGCCCAGGCAAGCCATAACAGCAATGGTGTACTAACCAGCATGACCGCGAGCAACAGCTGGAATGGGTGATCAAACAGACGCAAGAGTAGTGGTGGTGGCTCATTCCACTTGAAGCCCACATACATCAAGATATCGGAGCCAGCCAAAGTTATCGGGATTGGACCTGCAATCATGTATCGACCATACAGTTTCTGCTTTGGCTGGTTGTAATCTTCGATACTGGTGACAAAGTTTTGCATGGCACGTAATTGGAAATTACTGCGTTTTTCTGTCGTAAGAACATTACCGCTGTAGTCAGAAAAAAATACGCGCGGACGAGGGTCATGCTTACCGTGACGGTTACCCTCGATACGAAATAGTATTCGACCTAAATCAGTTTGCTGACTGTATTTTTGTTGGATTGCGTCACGCGTTTCTACCATACGTTTATAGTGCTCTTCTGGAATGTCGCGAGCTTTGCGAGGGTCCAAATGTGGCAGTGATAGCACAGCTACCAACACCAATAACATAGTGAACGAAAAAATGGCAAAGATGCGTCCATACAAGCTATTGATGTTTGGCAGTTTGATGCGTGATAGGCGCATTAATCCTCCTCAAGCAGCATATAGCCACGACCACGCAGGGTTTTGATTCGCGGCTTGCCATTGCTCTGATCTGGTAATTTTTTACGTAAGTTCGAAACATGCATATCGATCGCGCGATCAAAAGCAGCGAGTCGTTTACCAAGCACATCTAGGCTCAATGTTTCTTTAGTTAGCACTTGTCCTGGGTTTTGCACAAAGTGGGTCAACAGAGCAAACTCGGTTGCTGTGAGATCGAGCAACTGTTGATCGCAGTATGCTTCTTGTTTACCTGGGTAAAGACGGAGCTCTTGATACTCAATGCAATCGCTGTTTTTGGTGTTTTTCTGTGTGCTGCTGGTACGGCGTAAGATCGCACGGATACGAGCTAACAGTTCACGGTCACTAAAAGGTTTCGGTAAATAATCATCCGCGCCTAGCTCTAAACCGATCACGCGGTCAATTTCTTCCCCTTTAGCGGTCAGCATCAAGACAGGGGTTTCCCAGTTTTCACGCAAGCGTTTAAGGGTTTCCATGCCATTTAGCTTCGGCATCATGACATCCAACAAAATCAAATCAATCTTATCATTTACCGCAGCTAAGCCTGCTTCGCCATCATTTGCTTCGCTGACGTCAAATCCTTCGAAACTGAGTACTTCTTTTAATAAGCTGGTTAGCTCGATATCGTCATCAATTAAAAGAATGTTTGCCATGGGGGCACCTATAGTAAGTTACCGATAGATTAATATTACATTGGAATGATGTGCTGCGAAGAGGGTAAAAATCACTCTTTACGATTCTTTACGCTCCCTATACGTCGCTTTACCTAGTGGGTCGTATTCTATACTCAAGCGCTGTGAGAACAGCTCAGAAGAATCACTCACCTGTGTAAGGAATCAAATTATGAAATCTGCAAAAAAACTTGTGTTAGCTGCTGTTGTTCTACCTCTTACTCTCGGCGCAGCAAGCGCATTCGCTTACGGTGGTAAAAACCATCATCAAGGCCCGCGTGATGAATGTGGCATGGGAATGGACCGCGGCATTATGCGTGATTTGAGTTTGACGGATGCTCAAAAAGATCAGCTTAAGTCTTTCCGTGAAGCAAACCGCGCACAGATGAAAGGCAAATATTCTGAAAATCGCGAAGCTCGTATGGCTGAGCGACAAGCACACCATGCAAAAATGCAGTCACTCTTACTAGCGGATAGTTTTGATGAAGCACAAGCGACCGCATTAGCAAAAGAAATGGTTGAACGTCAAACTGAGCACCGTGTGCAAATGCTAGAAAGAAAGCACCAAATGCTGAGCGTATTAACGCCAGAACAAAAAGCAGAATTTGTGAAGTTGCAAAATGAACGCATGCAAGAGTGCGGCGATAGAATGCATAAGCGCATGGAAAAATACCGCAATAATTAAGTCATGAATTAATGTTATATAAAGAGGCAGCCATTGGTTGCCTCTTTTTGATCTGGTTATTTCATGGGCATTCAATATACTCAACGTATGGTTTGAGTTAACTCTTTGATTATGAAACAGCAATATGCACGTTTAGTGACGACCGCAGCTTGGACTGCAACTATTGTGGCGACTCTTCTCTTGATTGTAAAAGTCATCACGTGGTGGGTAACCGGCTCAGTTAGCCTATTGGCATCACTTATCGACTCAATGTTGGATATCGCCGCGTCGGTGGTAAATCTCGTTGTTGTCCGTTATGCCTTACAACCAGCAGACCGCGAACATACGTTTGGGCATGGTAAAGCTGAGTCTCTAGCGGCCTTGGCTCAGGCGATGTTTATTTCGGGGTCGGCGGTGTTTTTGATCCTGAACGGGATTGACCGATTTTTCCGTCCACACGCACTGCATGCGCCGGAGCTCGGTGTTTATGTATCGCTGTTTGCGATTGTGGTCACACTTGGCTTGGTGATGTTCCAAAAACATGTGGTACGCGTGACAGGGAGCCAAGCAATCGCGGCAGATTCTCTGCATTATCAGACTGATTTGTATATGAACGCTGCGATCATGGTGGCTCTGGGACTCAGCTACTTTGGCGTGACACAAGCGGATGCGGTGTTTGCGATTGGCATTGGTGTCTTCATTCTTTACAGCGCCTTCAAAATGGTCAGCGAAGCGATTCAGACGTTATTAGACCGAAAGCTGCCGGATTCCGAATTGGAGCAAATCCGCAATGAATGTTTGAATGTGAAAGGGGTTCTTGGGGTTCATCAACTGCGCACCCGTATGTCAGGACCGACACGCTTTATTCAGTTGCACTTGGAGCTAGACGATAACTTACGTTTAATCGAAGCGCACTATATTGCCGATAAAGTTGAAGAAAACCTTTTAGCTTTGTTTCCTGATGCGGATGTTTTGATCCATCAAGATCCATTGTCTGTCGTTTTTGGGCCAGAGAAAGAGCAAAAAGCGCAAGATTGGTAGGGCTCGAAAAATCCATAAGTGCCTGACGACAAACAGGCACTTATTGACTATCTTTCCATCAATACTTATTAAGATTCGTGATCCTGATGTGAATCAACAAAGTTTCATAGAGAAACTGTAATACTCTTACATAAGTAGAAAAGTTACATAAAAAAGTGCGTTTTCATTGGTAATCCTGTAGAGGAAATGTAACATAACGCACAGTTCTGGATTATGCAGGTTGCTTGGTAACAAGGGGCCTAAAAGAAAATTAAATAATTGATTGCCAAAGATCGAGGGTGAGCATGATTAAGAAGATCGGTGTTTTAACAAGTGGCGGTGACGCACCTGGTATGAACGCGGCGATACGCGGCGTAGTACGTACAGCACTATCCGAGGGATTGGAAGTATTCGGTGTGTACGACGGCTACCTAGGCCTATACGAAGGCCGCATCGAGAAGCTAGATCGTTCTAGCGTTTCAGATGTGATCAACAAAGGTGGTACGTTCCTAGGTTCTGCACGTTTCCCTGAATTTAAAGAAGTGGAAGTGCGTGAAAAAGCGATTGAGAACCTGAAAAAACATGGTATCGATGCGCTAGTCGTGATCGGTGGTGACGGTTCGTACATGGGTGCGAAGAAACTGACTGAAATGGGTTACCCATGTATCGGTCTTCCAGGCACAATCGATAACGATATCGCTGGTACTGACTACACAGTGGGCTACCTAAGTGCACTAAACACAGTTATCGATGCAATCGACCGTCTACGTGATACTTCTTCATCTCACCAACGTATTTCAATTGTAGAAATCATGGGTCGTCACTGTGGTGACCTAACTCTGATGTCTGCAATCGCGGGTGGTTGTGAGTACATCATCACTCCAGAAACTGGTCTAGACAAAGACAAGCTGATCAGCAACATCCAAGACGGCATTGCAAAAGGTAAGAAACACGCAATCATCGCGTTGACTGAGCTAATGATGGATGCTAATGAACTAGCACGTGACATCGAAGCGGCGACAGGTCGTGAAACTCGTGCAACAGTACTTGGTCACATCCAACGTGGTGGTCGTCCAACTGCATTTGACCGTGTTCTAGCATCTCGCATGGGTAACTACGCTGTTCACCTATTGATCGAAGGTCATGGTGGTCGCTGTGTAGGTATCGTGAAAGAGCAACTTGTTCACCACGACATCATCGACGCGATCGAAAACATGAAGCGTCCAGTACGCAACGATCTATACAAAGTTGCTGAAGAACTGTTCTAAGCAAGTTTGAAATAGATAAAGAAAAACCGCGGCTTTCCGCGGTTTTTTTGTATTTGAGTATTAGCAAAAGGAAGCTGACGCATCGGACAAAATCTTACGAAGCGCTGCTCTGTTCAATGAGCGTCAATTTACGTTCGCGCAGTGCAAACATATAGCCAAGTAGGCCACCTAACGTATTCCCCACTGCGATACCTATAAACAAGCCTTCAATACTGTAAATTTGGCTTCCGATCCATGCCGATGGCAGGGTAAACACAAACAAACGCATAAAGCTCCATTGGAATGCTCGTAATGGTTTGTGCATCGCATTCAACCCACTGATTAACATCATCACAATGCCTTGAAAACCATAACTGAACGGCACCACAAGCAGGTAATGCCACAGCAGATTTTTAACCGCTTCTTCCTGCGAGAACAATGCCGCTAGAGGAATACTCAATGGCACCATCATCAAGAAGATAAACCCTTGGAACACCACCGCAAAACGCATGCTGATAAATAAGCCGGAAAAGGCGCGTTGAGGTTTTTTCGCCCCTAAGTTTTGTGCCATGAATGGCGTGAGTGCTGAGGTCAGAGACATCAAGACTAGGATCAAAATAGACTCAATACGCTGCGCCGCACCGTAAGCCGCAACTGCTGCCGTACCGTGGCTGGATAAAAGCATCATCAAAATTGCGCCCGACAATGGATTCATCGCGTTCGACAGTGCGGCAGGAGTGCCGATTTTTAACGTTTGCTGCCAATCTTGTTTCAGTAAGGACCATTGGGGTTGAGCGAGCAACTTTTCGCGTTTAACTAGCACATAGAATGAGCCACATAGTGCACCTAACCAGCTAAAAGCACTGGCTATTGCCGCCCCTTGGATGCCAAGCTCGGGGAATGGGCCAAGTCCGAAGATCAGTAGTGGATCGAGCATGCCGTTAATCAAGCCTGCCAACATCATGATTTTGGCGGGTGTTTTTGTATCCCCAGATGCTCGTATCGCACTGTTGCCCGCCATCGGGATCACCAACAATGGAATGGTGAGATACCACACCTGCATGTACTCTTCGATGAGTGGAATTAGGTCGTCGGCTGCGCCAAGAAAGCGGAACAGTGGTGCAATGGTGGCAAAGCCAATCGAAGAGGCGATAGCCACGAGTAACACCGCTAATAACAAACCGTGAGTGGTAAACCGAGCGGCTTGTGGGGCGTGACCTTGTCCAAGTAAGCGACCAATATTGGTCGATAGACCCATCCCTATCCCCATCGTGATGCAGTTAACCGCAAAGGTTACAGGGAAGGTATAGCTGATCGCCGCTAGCGCTTGAGTACCAAGCAACGAGATAAAAAACGTGTCCACCAAGTTAAACATCAAAATCGCGATCATGCCCATGGTCATGGGGACGGTCATTTTCCGCAGCGTTTCAGGAATGGGTGCGGTCAACAAACCATGCTTATCGGTCGCTTGGGGTTCCAGCTTGTTATTTTCCTGCATGTATGACAACTATGTGGTGAGCAAACTGCAAGGATACAAGAAAGCGAGATGCTGGGCGAGTGAGCATTTCGAACGCAAACCGTTGCTTAGTTGTTCGTTATTTTAACTAAGTCACAAAAATTTTGTGCCACCCCCTTGGGATCGCTGCTTCGACCCCTTATATAGGGATCACGTGTCTGGGGCTACAGTCCCTAAGGACAATTATCAAATAAACATGGAAATTTTCAGGAGAGACGACCGATGAACATTCGTCCATTACATGACCGAGTTATCGTTGAACGTAAAGAAGTTGAATCTAAGTCTGCTGGTGGCATCGTTCTCACTGGTTCTGCTGCAGAAAAATCAACTCGCGGTGTTGTTCTAGCTGTGGGTAAAGGCCGCATCCTAGAAAACGGCACAGTACTGCCGCTGGACGTTAAAGTTGGTGATACTGTTATCTTCGCTGAAGGTTACGGTACAAAAACTGAAAAAATCGACGGTAAAGAAGTGCTTGTCATGTCTGAAAACGACATCATGGCGATCGTTGAATAATAGCAATCATTGAGTAATTTTTTGCTCAGATTCAATTACGAAATTACACACAAAGAATTTTAGAAAGGAAATCAAAGATGGCTGCTAAAGACGTTAAATTTGGTAATGACGCACGAGTTAAAATGCTAGAAGGTGTAAACGTTCTGGCTGACGCAGTAAAAGTAACACTGGGTCCTAAAGGACGTAATGTCGTTCTAGACAAATCTTTTGGTGCACCGACTATCACGAAAGATGGTGTATCAGTAGCGCGTGAAATTGAACTGGAAGATAAATTCCAGAACATGGGCGCACAAATGGTTAAAGAAGTTGCGTCTAAAGCAAACGACGCGGCAGGTGACGGTACAACAACAGCAACAGTACTAGCGCAATCTATCGTAAACGAAGGTCTAAAAGCAGTCGCTGCGGGTATGAACCCAATGGACCTTAAGCGCGGTATCGACAAAGCAGTAGCAGCAGCAGTAGAGCAACTAAAAGAGCTTTCTGTTGAATGTAACGACACGAAAGCGATCGCACAGGTTGGTACTATCTCTGCAAACTCAGACGCAAGCGTAGGTAACATCATTGCTGAAGCAATGGAGCGTGTGGGCCGTGATGGCGTTATCACTGTTGAAGAAGGTCAGGCGCTACAAGATGAGCTAGACGTAGTAGAAGGTATGCAGTTCGACCGCGGTTACCTATCTCCTTACTTCATCAACAACCAAGAGTCAGGCAGTGTTGATCTAGAAAACCCATTCATCCTGCTAGTTGATAAGAAGATCTCAAACATTCGTGAACTTCTTCCAACGCTAGAAGCTGTAGCGAAAGCGTCTCGTCCACTGCTTATCATCGCAGAAGATGTAGAAGGCGAAGCGCTAGCAACATTGGTTGTCAACAACATGCGTGGCATCGTGAAAGTTGCTGCAGTGAAAGCACCTGGCTTCGGTGACCGTCGTAAAGCAATGCTACAAGACATCGCTATCCTAACTGGCGGTACTGTGATTTCTGAAGAAATCGGTCTAGAGCTTGAAAAAGTAGCACTAGAAGATCTAGGTCAAGCGAAGCGTGTTTCTATCACGAAAGAAAACACGACTATCATCGATGGTATCGGTGAAGAAGAGATGATCTCTGGCCGCGTAGCTCAAATTCGTCAACAAATCGAAGACGCAACTTCAGACTACGACAAAGAGAAACTACAAGAGCGCGTAGCGAAACTGGCTGGCGGTGTTGCAGTAATCAAAGTTGGTGCAGCAACTGAAGTTGAAATGAAAGAGAAGAAAGACCGTGTAGAAGATGCGCTAGCCGCAACTCGTGCAGCGGTTGAAGAAGGTGTTGTTGCTGGTGGTGGTGTTGCACTTATCCGCGCGGCATCTAAGATTGCTCACCTAACGGGTGACAACGAAGAGCAAAACGTTGGTATCCGCGTTGCACTACGTGCAATGGAAGCGCCAATCCGTCAAATCACGAAGAACGCAGGTGAGGAAGACTCAGTGGTTGCGAACAACGTGAAAGCGGGTGAAGGCTCTTACGGTTACAACGCGGCAACAGGCGAATACGGCGACATGCTAGAGATGGGTATTCTAGACCCAACGAAAGTAACTCGTTCTGCGCTACAGTTCGCAGCATCGGTTGCGGGTCTGATGATCACGACTGAAGCAATGGTTACTGACCTACCGCAAAAAGACGCACCAGCGATGCCTGACATGGGCGGTATGGGTGGCATGGGCGGTATGGGTGGCATGATGTAGTGCGACGAGAGTCGCGTAGGTAGCTAGCCGAGCGGGCTACGTCCATAGTAACCACTAACTTTGTGTTGTGGTTACTATCCCACCCGCCGAAATAGCAAATAAATAAAACCCGATATTCGGGCTGAACCCAAGCCCGAATATCGGTCCTCGTAAGAGGTCCGATTTTAGGCATGGGCGAAAGTCTGTGTCCCTCGCTTTAGGCGAATGATATACGTTGAAGCAGCGCTATCAGTGTCTGTGAAGTAACGGGAATATTCGTGTCTTATTTAAGCTTGAGCCACCTGCACGGTGCGAAGCTGTTTTCATTATTGTCTTAACCAATTTCATACTCGAACGGGTAGGTGATTGGACAGTGAGACCTATTGTTCAGCCAATAGTAGCCTAGGGATAGTGCATCTGCGGTAACGCGGTGTGCGGAGCTTCCTGACAATGTACCCCCACGCAAGTGGTTAATCCTTGCTGCGAAGTGAAGGTTAAGACAATTGCCAATAGCAGGTGGTTGAGGGGCTAGGCTGAGTTATATGGTTAACGTAAGTGAACTACTGATAAACACCGTCAGCCGCGACGAGCGTAACGCTATTGTCGTGACGATTAATTGTCCCCTCGGGAGGATTAGCCGTCACCAACGCTCTGACCAAAAGGTATATGGCCGGTTATCTCTTTTACATCTGGGGATACGCTGACTCATGCGCCATCGGTGGATAGGTAGAACCTAAGTAACTCGTGTAATGAAAACGGAACTCGGAAACCCCGTATCTTTGCCTATCAACGGGCAGGCAACTTGTAAGAGAAGCTGTTGAGGGTGCGGGCACAGGAGAGCAGAAGAAGCGAAAGCCAGTTTGTAATGAGCTGGATAGAAAGCCAACGTGCTTTCACCGGAAACGGGGCCCACGTCTGCTTGGTCTTTAATTGCGTGAAAATCAGTAAAGCCGTCAAGTTTTACGGTAGTTGAAACTGTCAGAGCCCAATGGTGGGCGTTACCTTTCCTATTTGAGGATTTCGGGTACTGTCAGTAACAAGTTCAAGCCTCATAGGGTAAATCTCTGCCCTATGGGGCATAGATGCGCCTTGTGTTGCTTGATTAACTTATCGTTAATGGAGGAAAGCAAGGTGCATACTTCAATGCGAATTGACGTATCTGCATCCTCCCACCAGACACAGCAGTGGCACAGCATCGACTGGTCACTAATGTATCGTACGGTGAGAGGGCTACAGGTACGGATCGCAAAGGCAACGAAAAAGTCTGACTGGCGACAGGTCAAAAGACTGCAACGTATGTTAACTCGTTCGTTTGCTGCCAAGGTGATAGCCATTCGGCGAGTCACCGAAAACAGAGGGAAAAACACCGCAGGGGTTGACGGGGAAACTTGGAGTACACCTGCAAAGAAATGGGAAGCAATAGAGCAGCTACAGCGAGCGGGCTACAAGCCCAAACCGCTCAGGCGAGTCTATATTCCCAAAGCCAATGGTAAGAAGAGGCCGCTGGGGATACCGACAATGAGAGACAGAGCAATGCAAGCTCTATACTTGCTAGCTCTTGAACCCATATCGGAAACCACGGCGGATCGAAACAGCTATGGCTTTCGCCCGAATCGCTCTTGTGCTGATGCTATCGAACAATGTTTCGTGAATCTCAGTCGCAAGGCCAGTGCTCGTTGGGTGCTGGAGGGTGACATCAAAGGGTGTTTTGACTTTATCAGCCATGATTGGCTTATCGGCAATATCCCTATGGATAAGGCGATACTCAAGAAATGGCTGAAAGCCGGATTTATGGAATCTGGGAAGTTTAACTCGACGGAGGCGGGTACACCACAAGGTGGGATTATCTCACCCGTACTAGCCAATATGGCCTTAGATGGACTGGAAACGGTGCTCGAAACCCACTTCGGGAAGAAGAACACAAAAGCCAGTTACAAAACTAAGGTCAACTATGTGCGTTATGCAGATGACTTTATCATCACTGGAATCTCGAAAGAGCTACTGGAAAATGAGGTTTTACCCATTGTTGAAGCCTTTATGGCAGAACGAGGGTTGCAATTGTCAGCAGAAAAAACGCTGATCACGCACATAGACGACGGGTTCGACTTTCTCGGGCAGAATTTGCGTAAATACGACGGCAAGATGTTGATTAAGCCGTCAAAGAAAAACGTGAAGAACTTTCTGCGCGGTATACGAGATTATCTCAACAGCCATAAAACGGTGCCAGCTTCAGCTATGATAGCGAAGTTGAACCCGATGATCAGAGGGTGGTGTAACTACCACCGCTGGGTATGTGCGAGTGAGACATTCAAGTATATTGATTGCCGGATCTGGAAAATGTTGTGGCAGTGGTGCCGTCGAATTCATTTGAATCGCCGTAAGCGCTGGATTAAAGACAAGTACTTCAAATCAGTGGGCGATAGAAACTGGGTATTCAGCGCACCAAAACCGAAAGGGGAAGATGGCCACTACCGCCTGCTTAGTGCAGCGAGAGTGAAAGTCGATAAACATGTGAAAATTCGGGCAACAGCTAACTGTTACCTACCGGAGGACGAACAATACTTTGAGCGTCTGAAGATGCAAAGATTGAAGAAATCTTTGTCGGGTAACTGGAAGCTATGGAAGATTGTCGAGAGACAAGACTACAAATGTGCGGTGTGCCATCAGCAGTTCAACTCAGAAGATGAATGGGATATTCACCATATTGTCAGAAGAGTGGATGGCGGCACGGACATTAGCTCGAATTTGATGATGTTGCATATAAACTGTCACAGGCAGATCCACAACAACAAAGGTAGTTTGTCGCTATGAACAATGAGCTTTATCTATGGGTATGGCTATTAGGTTTAATAGCAACCATAGCCTGTGTTGGAGTGGTCTTCTGGTTATCAAGTCGTTTTAAATAATGTCTTTAACCAGAAATAATACAACATGTTGGGTTGAGAGTTGTCGTTTCTGTCCTTATATAGTATTTGTCCAAATCCTATACTAAGGAGGTGATCAATGGGCAAAAACCAACACGTTGTAAAGCGCCCCGACGGGTGGGCTGTGCGCGGAGAGAATAACTCACGCGACACTTCACATCATCGTACTCAAGAGGAAGCCAGACAGGCCGCTCGCGAGATAGCGAAGAATCAGCAAAGTGAAGTTGTAATTCACAGACCTAATGGTCAAATAAGAGATAAAGACTCTTATGGTAATGACCCATTTCCGCCCAAGGGGTAGTGTTGTTGGCCTACACGCAAGTGTGGGTTTATAAAGGCTTGAGCCGTATGCGGGGAAACTCGCACGTACGGTTCTTAGGGGAGGGGTAGTCAGGAATGGCTGCTCCTTACCCGACAGCCAGCTTATCTCTTTGCTCTAAGGGAATCCTTATAGCGGAAAGATAACCGACCAAACCTTTAAAAGTCGAGGCATTTGCCTCGACTTTTTTATGTGCGTTATCCGAGAAATATAGCATTCTGATGTGGCTTCGATTGTGAGAGGCGAGTTCAAGAAATGTCAGTGGAAAAACATGAAAATAGAAGCGATAAAATTTTTTCTTTTGAGTCAGATGGTTAAATCTGACCTACCGCTAACACTTTTTGAACGTGGATAGCGCAAAATCTGAACATTACACTATGTTGTAAATTGTTGCTTCCCATCATGGAGATGAAAATGAAAAAGCTTATGACGTCATTGGCGGTTGCAGCCGCTATCGCATCACCAGTTGCTCTTGCTGACAGTACACCTGTGATGTTCTCTACTATCGACAACACAAACGCACCTTCTAACTCGTCAGTTGGTGGTGTTCGTTTAGCCGTGTTGCATGGACAGGTGAATGAGGTTAAAGGTGTCGACTTTTCACTGCTTGGTATGTCAGAAACGGATCGTACGACAGGTGTGAACTTCGGTTTGTTTTTTGGTGCAGCAAAGGTAAACCAAGAAATGAAAGGTGCGTCTTTAGGCTTAGTTAACTGGAACCAAGGTCAGACGACGGGTGTTAACTTGGGTGCTGTCAACATTACGAACAATGTAAAAGGCTTGAACTGGAGCGCGGTGAACTATTCTGAAGGCTACACCATGGCGGATGTGGGCTTAGCGAGTATCTCTAAAAAGTCTAACTTCCAGTTTGGCTTCTTCAACATGACCGATCAAATTGATGGCGTACAAATTGGTCTTTTGAACTGTGCGGATAACGGTTTCTTCAAGTGTTTCCCACTCATCAACTTCGCTAAATAATCCCTGAGCAAGTCAGAATCTTTAGATACCGAAAGCCCTCGATATTCGTCGAGGGCTTTTTAATTACTGATGGGGTGAAGCGAGTTATCGGCGCGTTAACTATTTAATTAAGCGGGATGAGGTTTTGCGTTGTTGAATTCTTTGGTGAACCCCTCGGCGCAATGCTTTGATGTGGTTTTCTGCTTTATCCACGCCCAGCAACACCGTTAAAGCCAGTAGGGTAATGACCACCGACTGCGTTAAATAACCCAAACCGATCATCAACCCTAATCCTGCCAGTACCCAAATAACCGCTGCGGATGTTACGCCGTGGATTTTTCCATCGAGTGTCATCATCACCCCTGCACCCAAGAAGCCGACGCCAGTAATAATCTGACCAAGCACGCGTGCTTGATCGAGTGTATTTGGCGATAACGATACTGCCATCGACATAAACAGGTAAGTGCCTGAAATAATAAGAATTGCCGTGCGAATGCCAACAGGTTTACCACGAGTTTGGCGTTCGATACCGATCATTAGCCCATTAATGGCACAGCATAGTAGGGCAGGCCAGCTGAATGGGGCAAGATCGAAAATTTGTTCGAGTGCTGTATGCATCTTGACCTCCAAAAGAGCGGAGTATGCATAGACTTACCGTGCAAAGCGAACAAAAAGGAACGGTCGTGACGACAAATTTAATTGAGCGTCAGGACCTATTCTAAATGCAAATCCAACGGCGTTTTACTTGGCCTGCCACCAATTTCTCGTGTCAGTTTTGGTACCAGATAACCCGATACACGTGTGATGAGTCCGCGCATAATGGCTTTTGCTTCTTCGTCCGAAATAAAGTAGTGCGCCGCGCCTTGCACCTTATCAAGAACGTGGAGGTAATAAGGCAAGATACCCGCGTCAAATAAGGCTTCACTTAACGCCACTTGAGCTTCTACCGAATCATTCACACCTTTCAGTAGAACGCCTTGGTTTAGAAGCGTAACGCCCGCTCTTTTGAGCTTGAACATCTGTTCAGCAAATTCGTCATTGATTTCGTTGGCATGGTTGATGTGAGTCACAAGGATGATTTGTAACCTTGATGCTTGCAGCAGTTGGCATAGTTCATCAGTGACTCGAGCGGGAATCACCACAGGTAAACGGCTATGAATACGCAGACGTTTGATGTGAGGTATATGAGCAATGTGCTCTAAAAGCCAATGAATTTCATCGTCTTTTGCCATCAATGGGTCACCACCTGAGAAGATAACTTCGTTCAACTCTGGTTGCTGCGCCATGTACTCTAAGCACTTTGCCCATGCCTGCTTGCCGCTTTTATTTTCTTGATATGGGAAATGACGACGAAAACAGTAACGGCAATTTACCGCGCAGCCACCTTTGACAATCATTAGGGCGCGGTTGCGATACTTGTGTAGCAGACCAGGGACTTCATTATCCTGCTCTTCTAACGGATCGTTGGAATAGCCCGGATGTACTTCAAATTCGTCACTTAATGGTAAAACCTGACGTAAAAGAGGGTCTTTAGGGTTGCCTTTCTCCATCCTATCGACAAAACTTTGCGGTACACGCTGTGCAAACAGCTTGCGCGCGGCAAACCCGTCTTGCCACGGTGAAGGATCAATTTCCAGTATTTCGAGCAATTTTGCAGGATCAGAGATCCCATTCGCCAACTGTTTGAGCCAGTTTTGCTCAACAGATTCGACTTTTCGGGTTATTATGTGCGGCATTGAATTTAGCTCTAAGAATGTAAGAGGAAAAAATGGCTACAGTTAGCACCAATGAATTTAAAGGCGGTCTTAAGTTAATGCTTGATAACGAGCCTTGTGTAATTCTGGAAAACGAATACGTTAAACCAGGTAAAGGCCAAGCGTTCAACCGCGTTAAAATTCGTAAACTTCTTTCTGGTAAAGTGCTAGAGAAAACATTCAAGTCTGGTGACACTTGTGAAGTGGCAGACGTAATGGATATCGACCTAGATTATCTATATTCAGACGGCGAATTCTACCACTTTATGAACAGTGAAACGTTTGAACAGATCGCAGCAGACGCAAAAGCGGTAGGTGACAACGCTAAGTGGTTGGTAGAAAACAACACTTGTATGATCACACTTTGGAACGGTAACCCAATTACTGTTACTCCACCAAACTTCGTTGAGCTAGAAGTGGTAGACACAGATCCAGGCCTGAAAGGTGATACTCAAGGTACTGGCGGTAAACCAGCTACGCTATCAACTGGCGCTGTTGTTCGTGTTCCTCTGTTCATCTCAATTGGTGAAGTGATTCGCGTTGATACTCGTACGGCTGAATACGTAGGCCGTGTGAAGTAAGCACTTTAGATTGATTGTTTGAAAGGTCGCTTCGGCGGCCTTTTTTATTGCCTGGAATTCTCTCTTGAATGTCCCTGCATAGAAAATCGATATCCTCCGCAAATTTTCGATGATTTTGTATTATTCGTAAAAATCTTATTTATTTCATGAATCTGTCGATTATTCCTTAATGTAACATTTTGATACATTAGTTCTTGTTGTTGAGTTGCATAGCAATCTGATTTTTATCGATTTAACTCAGTAACAATCCAAAAAGGAGAACAAAATGGAAAGCAGAGGCTTAGGAAGGGGTTTAAAGGTGGAAGAAAGACGTCAGTTACTACACAAAGGATTGAAAGCTGCGGTGTTTGGCGTACCGCTGTTGGCAATAGGCTTAACGATTAATAGCTCTGTGCTGATGACCGATGCAGGTTACAGCTACGTGCATCAGAACAATATCACTGGTGAGTTGGATGTGTTTACTGAACCTGGCATTCATTTTCGCATGCCATTTCTGTCCAAAATCACCAAGTATGACCAAGTGATCACTGTGTCATTCGGTAACAGCAAGGGCGAAGATTTTTATCAACGTCTTGATGCGATTCAGGTTCGGTTTGCCGACACCTACATTGGTCAGATCCCCGTAACATTCCGCTTTAAGCTCAGTAATGACCCTGAAGCGGTGAAGAAGATGCACAAAGAGTTCCGCAACAATAGTAACTTGATTGATGCGTTGCTTGTAAAGAACGCACGTAACGTGACGGTGATTACTGCAACCCAATACACGGGTGAAGAGTTTTTCCAAGGTGGTTTGAACCAGTTCAAATCGAAACTTGGCGATCAGTTGCGAGAGGGGATTTATCTAACAGAGCGACGTCAGGTTGAAGTGGAAGAGTTGGATCTTGCGCCTGTTGGGGCGAATCAGGCCAATGCGAACCAACTACAGCGTACCAATCAACTGGTTTGGAAAACGGTGCCAGTTGTAGATAAAACCGGGCAACCAATTCGTCAAGACAACCCGTTACAACAATACGGCATTCAAGTGACGCAGGTGACCATTGGTGATCCACAGCCAGAAAAGCAGTTAGATCAGCTATTGGCGGATAAAAAGCGTTTAGTGGCGGATCGTATTCGCGCGATTCAGGAGCAAGAAACGTCAAAAGCACAAGCAGAGACCGAGCAGTTACGCAAAGAGATTCAGCGAACACGTGAAGTGCAAGACGCTCAGCGTGGTAAAGAACTCGCTATTATTGCTCAGCAAAAAGAAGTGGAAGTTGCACGTCAGATTGCAGAGCGTGAAATCGTTGAAGTGGAAAAAACCAAACGACTTGCTGAAGTCGAGAAGGAGAAAGAGCTAGCTATCGCAGAGGCTAACTTAGCCATTCAAAAGGCGAACGCACTTTCTGCTGAGTTTGAAGCGAAAGCGATATTAGCGAAAGGTCGTGCAGAATCTGAGGTCCTAAAAGCGAAGTACTCGGCGTTAGGGGCAAACCGTGAAGTTTATTTGGCAGAGTTGAGTCGAGACGTAGCGAACTCGTTGTACAACAACTTGCAAAACTTCCAAGTTCAGATGCCACAAAACTACATTGGTGGTAGCGAAGAAACGGGCTTGAAAACAAACCTAGATGTGATTACTGGCTTTGGTGCCCTGGGTCTTATGGACCAAACGAAGAAGGTCATACAGCAATAAGATCATGGGTGGTCAAAAGCTTAAAAAGCAAAAAGATCATGGGTAACCCAAAGCAATAAAAAAGCTGGCATAGAGCCAGCTTTTTCTTTTTAGTCAGTATCTTAAATCATGAAGATAAAGATAACGGCTAGTGCAGTAATGAGGCCTGCAAATGCATAGCATGCAATTTTACCTATCACACCAGTGTGGAATTTAAGGTCGTGCATGCCGTGGTGTACACGGTGCATCGCATGCCACATTGGTAGAGCTAGGGTGCCAATGATGAATAGCGCACCGATGATACTGGTTGCGAATTCGGAGACACGCTCGTAGCTCATCGCTTCTGCATCAATCACGCCTAGTGGGACCAAGATGCCCAGCACCAATACCGTGATTGGCGTGATCATCGCGAACCAAGTACCGCCAGCACCAAATAGACCCCACCAGATTGGCTCATCAGAACGTTTTGGTGATGTGTTTACACTATAATTCGGTTTCATGCTCAGCTCCTTACACCACGATGAGAACGATCAGTGAGATGAACGCAACCGCGGCCCACTGAGTCAATACGATGATTTTCTTGTCCACCAGTTTGCCTTTCAAACGAATTGGCATTACTTGCGGCATCATGCTGAAGAAAGTTTGAGCGTGGAATAGGCTACCTAGTAGTGCAACGATGTTGATTGCGACTACGATTGGGTTTGCCATAAAATCCAACCAACCTTGCCATGCTTCAGGGCCTTTCACCAAGCAACCTAAACCGAAAGTTAGGAACAGAGTGAATAGGATCAAAGGCAGCACAGTCGCTTCACGTAGCATGTAGAAGCGGTAGAAAGGATGGTTCTTCCACCAAGTGCGTTTAACTTCACGAACGTAAGGTTTACGATTGCTCATCCTTATGCCTCCACTTTCTTTGGTGAACCATCAGGTTTCAACATAGCAATCACGAAGTCCATAGAAGACTCCACTTTGCCTTGGTTTACTGCCGCTGCTGGGTCAACGTTCTTCGGACAAACTTCAGAACAGTAACCAACAAACGTACAACCCCAAGCACCGTTTTCACCGTTGATAAGCTTCATGCGCTCATCTTTACCGTTGTCACGACTGTCTAGGTTGTAGCGGTGCGCTAGCGTTAGTGCCGCAGGACCGATGAACTCAGGGTTTAGACCAAACTGAGGACACGCCGCATAGCATAGACCGCAGTTGATACAACCAGCGAACTGCTTGTATTTCGCCATTTGCTCTGGCGTTTGCAAGTTCGTACCGTCTTCTGGTTTACGGTCGTTACCAATGATGTACGGTTTGATTGCTTCAAGACGTTCGATGAACGGTGTCATATCAACAATCAAGTCTTTCTCGATTGGGAAGTTCGCTAGAGGCTCGATAGTCACACCGTCTGGGTAATCACGTAGGAAGCTCTTACAAGCAAGTTTCGGTACGTTGTTCACCATGATGCCGCAAGAACCACAGATCGCCATACGGCAAGACCAACGGTAAGACAGATCTTTGTCTAGGTGATCTTTAATGTAGCCCAGTGCGTCAAGCACAGACATGGTTTCATCGAATGGCACTTCGAATGTTTGCTTGTATGGTTCTGCATCTTTTTCTGGGTCATAACGCAGAATGTCTACTTTTTGAATGCGATTTGCTGACATTATGCTTGCTCCTCTGCGTTCTTCTCTTCAGCTGCGGCTTTTTCTGCTGCTTCACCGTATAGACGAGCTTTTGGTTGTGACTTAGTGATAGTCACATTGCTGTAATCGATACTTGGCGCTGAATCTGGTTTGTAGAAAGCAAGTGAGTGTTTTAGGAAGTTCACGTCATCACGTTCTGTACAACCGTCGTCCAGACGTTGGTGCGCGCCGCGAGACTCTTTACGTAGAATCGCAGAGTGAACCATCGCTTCTGCGACTTCTAGGCCGTAACCCACTTCAATTGCGTACAGAAGATCAGTGTTAAACACTTTGCCTTTGTCTTTAATGCTGATGCGTTTGTAGCGTTCTTTTAGTTCGGTGATCTTGTTAATGGTTTCTTGCATCAAATCTTCTTGACGGTAGATACCACAACCCGCTTCCATGGTATGACCCATTTCCGTGCGGATGTTTGCCCAGTTCTCATCACCTTCTTGGTTCATCAGTTTGGCGATGCGCTCTTCAACTGCTTTCACTTGAGCATCGATTGCAGACTCGTTCCAACCTTTGAATTCTTCAGCGCGTTTCACTGCGTTTTCACCCGCTACGCGACCAAATACCACGAACTCAGCCAGTGAGTTAGAACCTAGACGGTTTGCACCGTGAAGACCAACAGACGCACATTCACCAACCGCGAATAGACCTTTAATGCGAGTTTCACAGCCGCCGTTTGTCTCGATACCACCCATGGTGTAGTGAACCGTTGGACGAATTGGAATTGGCTCTTTTGCAGGGTCTACGTTTACGTAAGCTTTTGCTAGCTCACAGATGAACGGTAGACGCTCTTGTAGGTACTCTTCACCTAGGTGGCGAAGGTCTAGGTGTACCACATCACCAAGAGGGTGCTTGATGGTGTTGCCTTTCTGTTGTTCGTGCCAGAAAGCTTGAGAAACTTTGTCACGAGGACCCAGTTCCATGTATTTGTTCTTCGGTTGGCCAACTGGAGTTTCAGGACCCATGCCGTAATCTTGTAGGTAACGGTAGCCGTTCTTGTTAACGATGATACCGCCTTCACCACGACAACCTTCCGTCATCAGGATGCCTGTGCCTGGAAGACCGGTTGGGTGGTATTGAACGAATTCCATATCACGTAGAGGAACGCCGTGACGGTAAGCCATTGCCATACCATCGCCCGTTACGATACCGCCATTGGTGTTACAGTGGTAAACACGACCCGCGCCACCTGTTGCTAGAACAACAGATTTTGCTTTGATAGTGACAAGCTCGCCTTCAGACATGTGAATCGCAATCAGACCTTGAACTTCGCCTTCATCAACAAGCAGATCCACCACAAAGTACTCATCAAAACGTTTGATGTTGCTGTACTTCATTGATGTCTGGAATAGCGTATGAAGCATGTGGAAGCCAGTTTTGTCTGCAGCGAACCAAGTACGTTCAACCTTCATACCACCAAAGCGGCGTACGTTGACTTCACCGTTCTCTTTACGACTCCATGGGCAACCCCATTGCTCCATTTGGATCATTTCGCGAGTCGCGTTCTCTACAAAGTATTCAACAACATCCTGTTCACATAGCCAGTCACCACCGCCAACAGTGTCGTTGAAGTGGTTGTCTAAGCTATCTTCATCCTTGATAACTGCTGCTGAGCCACCCTCTGCAGCGACCGTGTGGGAGCGCATTGGATAAACTTTAGAAATCAGAGCGACTTCTAAGTCTGGGTTTGCTTCAGCCGCTGCAATAGCAGTACGAAGACCAGCGCCGCCTGCGCCGATGACTGCGATATCTGTGGTGATAATTTGCACAGTTATCCTCCAGTGTGTGATTGCGGAAATCCGCTTGTTATTGTCATTACGAGGCGCTCTTTAAAAAGAACTCCCCAAAAGTAGTAGGGTTAGTGTAGATGAGCCACATGGCAGAAAAATTGATGTAATTGGGTTTTTGCTTCGGTAATGCACTTAAGGGCATAGAATTTATAGGTTATGTGACTGCTATCACGGCATCGAGGTTTTGGCCCTCAAGCATTAACATTAGGGATGTTAAACCTGTGTTGCGTGACATTAACCGCATGGATAATAGGATTTTAACTGAGTGTTTTTTGTGCTGCGGCACGAGTAATACTTGCCTCAAATAGGCGAGCACGTTAGTAAAAAGAAGAAGGGATATTCCTCTCTTCTTGAAGAGTAAAAAGCATGTAGAATGAGACTTTCCACGCTGAATTAAAGTTTGAGAGACTTGTTATGCAAACCAACTGGCAACCTACTGCTTCCATTGACCAACTTCGTCAACGTGCGACGTTAATCGCGTCGATTCGCCAATTCTTCGCTGATCGACAGGTGATGGAAGTCGACACGCCAGCCATGAGTCACGCAACCGTGACCGACATTCATTTGCATACTTTCCAAACCGAGTTTGTTGGCCCGGGTTACGCCGATGGTAGCAAGCTGTTCTTTATGACCAGCCCTGAATTCCACATG
Source organism: Vibrio sp. JZG10 (assembly GCF_054064075.1). NCBI lineage: Bacteria > Pseudomonadati > Pseudomonadota > Gammaproteobacteria > Vibrionales > Vibrionaceae > Vibrio > Vibrio sp. JZG10. The sequence continues at coordinate 15,101 of NZ_JBSUGE010000027.1, read as the reverse complement.
AAGCGCCTGCTGGCGGCTGGCAGCGGTTGTATTTATCAAATCAACAAAGCATTTCGTAACGAAGAAAATGGTCGTTACCACAATCCAGAATTCACGATGTTGGAGTGGTATCGCGTTGGCTTTGACCATCATAAATTGATGGATGAAATGGATGATCTGTTGCAACTGGTATTGAAGTGTGGCGCAGCGCAGCGCATGACGTATCAACAAGCCTTCATTGATGTGTTGGGTGTGTGCCCACTAGAAGGCTCGATGACGGAGCTGAAAACAGCGGCAAGCAAGCTGGGTTTGAGTGACATTGCAGAGCCTGAAGAAGATCGCGATACGTTACTGCAATTGCTATTTAGCGTGGGAGTCGAACACAAAATTGGTCAGGATGTGCCTGCTTTTGTGTACGACTTCCCGGCATCACAGGCGGCGCTTGCGAAAATCAATCCTCAAGACCATCGTGTTGCGGATCGCTTTGAGGTGTATTTTAAGGGAATTGAGCTGGCAAATGGGTTCCATGAGCTCGATAACCCGAAAGAGCAACTGGCGCGTTTTGAGCAAGATAACGCGAAGCGTCTCGACATGGGTTTAAAACCGCAGCCAATCGACTATCATTTGATCTCCGCATTGGAGGCTGGGTTGCCAGATTGTGCGGGTGTTGCGTTAGGCATCGATCGTTTGATCATGCTAGCGCTCGGCTGTGACCACATTGATCAAGTGACGGCTTTTCCATTCCCAATCGCATAAGGATATTCAATGAACTTGGCTGCTGCACGTTTGGTCATTCTCAGCTACGCAATACTGATCGCTTACTTATCGTTGAGCTCGGGCGAGTTGCAAGACTGGGGCAACATTGCGTATCTTGATAAAATGCAGCACGCCATGGCGTACAGCGGATTTGCGTTTTTAGGTTGCTTTTGCGTGTGGCGTTGGCGTCAGCGTTGGGCGGTGGCGATTAGTATCTTATTATTTAGTGCTGCCATCGAATGGCTACAAGGGTATGTCGGAAGACAAACCTCTTGGTTAGACCTTGTCGCCAACTCAACGGGTATTCTAACTGGTCTGTTATGTTACCGTATTTGGAGCCTCTATCGACCTAGGTTGGTGAAGTCGCTATACTCGATTCGTTAATGAAGAGGGAACACGATAACAATGAAAACGCGCGACAAAATCGTCTACGCGGCACTGGAGTTGTTCAACCAACATGGTGAACGCAACATCACCACCAATCACATTGCCGATCACATCGAAATTAGCCCAGGTAATCTGTATTACCACTTCCGTAATAAGCAAGAAATCGTTCGTGAGATCTTTGCGCTTTATTCAGCAGAACTTTTAGAAAGATTTACCCCTATTCAAGGCTCACAAGAAAGCCTGACTATGCTGAAGAGCTACCTAGATTCCATCTTTACGCTAATGTGGAAATACCGCTTTTTCTACGCGAATCTACCTGAGATCTTGTCACGAGATGAGCAGTTACATGAGCAGTACATCGATGTGCAAGAAAAGCTGCAAGCGAACCTCATTGCGATCATGCAAGAGTTTGTATCGCTGAAGCTGCTTAATGTTGATCAACAGCAGTTGAAGTCACTGGTGTGTACGTTGCATTTGATTGCGTGTAGCTGGTTGGCGTATCAATCTGCAATGGCTTCGAAAACCAGCATCACTGAGCAAATGGTGAAGCAAGGGATGTTGCAGATGCTTAATGTCGTTAAGCCATTAGCAACTGAGCAGGGGTTAGAGCAGCTACTGTTACTGGAAGATGCAGTCAGCAATCTACACAGTTAAACGTCAAACTGCTTAATATTTCGAGAGTCACTCTCATTTTCGAGTCGTGGCTCGAGTTGACTTGTCAAATATGCCACGCACAATAGTCCTCATACCGTTCAGCCCTCTCTGGGATATGACTCTCGATAAAGGAACTATCGCTCCATGAATTACGACATTTTTAATGGCGATGCTGATGGCATCATTGCGCTTCTACAATTACGCTTGGCTGATCCTATCGAGGCTCAGTTAATTACTGGTGTAAAGCGCGATATCAAGCTGGTGGAAAAAGTAGACGTGCAAGCGGGTGATGAGCTAACGGTGTTAGACATTTCGATGGAAAAGAACATGGTAGGCCTAGAGCAAGCATTGGCTCAAGGCGCGCACGTGTTTTACGCCGATCACCATAAGGCGGGTGATATTCCTCAGCATGGCAACTTGGATGCGCACATCGATCTCGATGCCAACATGTGTACGGCTTTAATTGTCGATCAATTGCTAAATGGACGTTTTCACACATGGGCGATTACGGCGGCTTATGGCGATAACATGATCGCGAAAGCGGATGAATTGGCTGACAAGGTCGGATTGTCACACGAGCAGAAAGCGCAGCTTAAAGAGCTGGGCACTTTGATTAATTACAACGGTTACGGCTCGAAAGTGGATGACTTACATTTCCATCCAGCGGATTTGTACCAAGCCTTGCTGAAGTACACGTCGCCATTTGATGTAATTGAAGATAAAACTTCGCCTTACTACCAACTGCAGTCTGCTTACCAACAAGATATGGATGCCGCTCTGGCAGTGCCTGCCACGCATGAGAGCGGTAAGCTAAAGCTGTTCGAACTACCAAACACGGCCGCATCACGTCGAATCAGCGGTGTATATGGCAACTGGCTGGCAAATCAAAACCCAGATTCTGCTCATGCAGTACTCACCGAAAATGCAGATGGCACTTACACGGTCTCTCTACGTGCCCCGTTGAACAACAAGCAAGGCGCCGTTGCCGTGTGTGGGCAGTTTCCAACTGGTGGCGGCCGAGAAGCGGCGGCAGGCATCAACGCATTAAGCAAAGATGATGTAAGTGCTTTTATTGATGCGGTAGAAACGTACTACGCATAGCATTTGCCAAAATATGACTACAAAAAAAGGAGCCGAGTGGCTCCTTTTTTATTATAAGTCGATGAGTCAGATAATCAGCGCTTCAACCAATATTTCGGGTTTTGTGCTTCACTGTTGCGGCGAATTTCGAAGTAGAGTGATGCGCGATCTTGCCCGCCAGTATCACCCGCAAGAGCGATCACTTCGCCAGCGGTCACTCGATCGCCTTCTTTTTTCGTCAACGCTTGGTTGTAGCCGTAGAGCGTCATGTCGCCTTTGCCGTGGTCAAGCAATACCACTAAGCCATACCCGCGTAAATACTCAGCAAATACGACAGTACCCGGGTAAACGGCTTTCACTTGTTGACCGTAATTGGCCGCAAGCACCATGCCCTTCCAATTTACTTGCCCGGTTTGGCGAGTACCGAAGTTGTGTAATACACGACCTTTGAGTGGCCATGGCAGTTTACCGCGCTGTTTGCCCAGTCCGTCCATTGGCACGGCATTACGCTTAGCCGCTTTGGCGATCTCGGCTTTTAGGCGTGTTTCGTTGCGCTGCAGTTCAGCAAGGTAGCGTTTATCGTTCTTGATACTGCTCTGAATTTTATTCAGGGTTTGCTTACGTTTGGATTGTGTACTTGCCAGCGCCGTACGTTTCTCAGATTGCTGTTTGAGTAACGTCTCGATTTGCTCTTTTTCTAGCTCAAGCTGGTTTTTGTTGTGTGCCAATTCTTGAGTGGTTTTGGTGATTGCATCAATCACTTCCGCACGCGCTTTGGCTAAGTGCTGGAAGTATTGACTCATGCGGTCTTCTTCCACACCTTGATTCAACAAGTGACCATTGGCTTTCGCTCGTTCGGTCACGTAATACGTTTGCAGTAACTGTTTGAGCTCTTCCTCTTGCTCTTGGCGCTGCGCTTCTTGCAAGGCAATTTTCTCTTCTAGCTTGTCTATGTTTTTGTCTGCTTGTGCCAGCTCAGATTTGGTTTGTCTTATTTCGCGTTCAAGTTTAGAAATGCCAAGTTCTTGCTCTTTGAGCGATTTTTGTAGCTCATTGAGTTGCTTTTCTTGGGACGAGAGAGATTTGCGTTGACGGCTTATCTCACTTGATACGCCTTTGAGCTCTTGTTGACTAGCGGCAGAAGAGGTGAGGGGATATGTGGCAGATAAAGCACAAGTTAATAAAATAGCCGAGCGTAGAACAGGGTGATTTTGTTTTCGCACTTTAGATTTACCTACCACGTTGTTGTCAAAAGGTTTGTTGACGATTAAATACCATCTCCATGGATAAAGCTTTGTGATTTACCATTAAAGCCTTGATCCATATCGAGAGAAGGTTTGTCCGTTTTTGGACGACCGACGATTTTCGCAGGAACCCCCGCCACGGTTGTGTGTGGTGGCACTGCTTGCAATACCACAGAGCAAGAGCCGATTTTCGCGCCTTCGCCCACTTCGATATTGCCAAGAATTTTTGCACCTGCACCAATCATCACACCTTCACGGATTTTCGGGTGACGATCGCCGCACTCTTTACCCGTACCGCCTAAGGTAACGTCTTGTAGAATTGAGACGTCATTATTGATAACCGCAGTTTCACCGATGACGATCCCCGTTGCGTGGTCGAGCATGATGCCGCTACCAATGCGTGCTGCTGGGTGAATGTCTACCTGACACGCAACCGAAATTTGGTTTTGCAGGTAGGTTGCCAGTGCATGGCGACCTTGCTTCCATAGCCAGTTTGCCACTCGGTAGCCTTGCAGAGCATGGTAGCCTTTTAGGTACAACAATGGCATAGAGTACATCGAAACTGCAGGGTCGCGATTAACCGTGGCACAAATGTCACAAGCGGCACAATCGGTAATGGTTGGGTCGGCAGAGAACGCTTCTTCTACCACTTCACGTACTGCCATTGCTGGCATCGATGCCGTGTTTAACTTGTTTGCCAAAATGTAGCTGAGCGCGGCACAGAAACTTTCATGCTTGATGATGGTGGCATGATAAAAGCTGGCCAGCATTGGCTCTTGCTCTGACATTTCGCGGGCTTCTGAGACAATTCTGTTCCAGACTTTTTGTTTTTCGCAGTGTTTCATTCTCAATATCCTGAGTGGTTCTTCCGTGACCCGACAACTTCTATTCTTCTCAGATGAGGTGCGAAGGGGCGTAGAGTGCTACTTTCCTTCGGCTTTTTTGTCACGAGCAAGTAAATCTTGCGCTGCCAGGCGTGCATCCTTCCCTTGATACAATACTTGATAAATTTGATCAACAATTGGCATCTCAACACCCATGCGTTGAGAGAGCATCCATACTTCTTTCGTGTTGCGGTAGCCTTCTACGACTTGGCCAATTTCTTCTTGTGCCGTGTCGACGTCTTTACCTTGACCTAGCGCTAAACCAAAGCGGCGGTTGCGTGATTGATTGTCGGTACACGTTAGGACAAGGTCGCCCAAACCAGCCATACCCATGAAGGTTTCTGGTTTTGCACCAAGCGCAGCACCAAGACGACTCATTTCGGCCAAACCACGAGTAATCAATGCAGTACGCGCGTTGGCTCCAAAACCGATGCCGTCAGACATACCCGCACCAATTGCGATAACGTTTTTCACCGCACCGCCCAATTGCATGCCGATAAAGTCACTATTGGCGTACACGCGGAAGGTTTTGCTGCAGTGGATTTTTTCTTGTAGGTCAGCGACAAATTCAGCATCTGGAGAAGCAACTGAAATTGCAGTAGGCATGCCCATCGCGAGCTCTTTGGCGAACGTTGGGCCAGACAATACAGCCAGTGAGTAGTTTTCACCGATAATGTCATAAGCGACGTCTTTCAGCAGACGACCCGTTTCTGGCTCAAGACCTTTGGTTGCCCAGCAGATGCGAGAGTCTTCACGTAAGAAAGGCTTACAGCTGTTCAGTACGATGCCAAAAACATGGCTTGGAACCACAACCAATAAATCTCGGCTTGCTTGTACGGCTTTTTCTAAATCCGATTCAATGATCAAGCTTTCAGGGAAATCAACACCAGGTAAGAAAGCGTGGTTCGCGCGATCCGCTTCTAAACGTGCCATGTGCTCAGGCTCGTGTCCCCAAAGGACTACGTTCGCGCCGTTACGAGCGAGTGAGATCGCCAGAGAGGTACCGTATGAACCTGCGCCAATCACCGTCATTGCGATGTCTTTACCGTAAGCATTGTTTGTATTTGCTTGTGTCATGCTACCGCCTAATTGTCTTTCTACTAGTAGAATCTAGTTCCTAATCGTCAAATTTTACGCCTTCTGGCGATTAGGAACTAGGAACTTTTGTCAGAAATAAAAAATGCACATTGCATCGGATGGTAGACGCTCTGTGCATTTTATTAGAGTCGATGACGTCAGATTCGTCACTTACAAAACGTGAATTACGCTTCAGCTTCGCCTTGTTGAGCTTGCTGTTGTAGGTAGTTCATGAATAGCGCGTCGAAGTTAACTGGCGCTAGGTTCAGTTGAGGGAACGTACCTTTAACCACTAGGCTTGAGATAGTTTCACGAGCGTATGGGAATAGGATGTTCGGGCAGAATGCGCCTAGGCAATGTGCAAGTTGGCCTGCTTCCATTTGCTCAGCAGTGAAGATACCACCTTGTTGAACTTCACATAGGAACGCTGTTTCTTCTTCGTTCTTCACAGTTACAGTTAGACGTAGAACCACTTCGTAAACGCCTTCACCAAGCTCACGGCTTTGAGTGTCTAGGTCTAGTTTAACGTCTGGGTTCCATTCTTTTTGGAAGATTACTGGAGAGTTTGGCGCTTCGAAAGAAACGTCTTTTAGGAAGATGCGTTGAATTGCGAAGTTTTGTTGTGCTTCTTGAGGTGCTGCTTCAGCCATTTTTTAATCCTTAAATAAATATTTGTAGAGCCTAGAAACGTCTAAACTCAGAAAACTGGTATGTCCCGAGACTAACTGAGCCAATCTACCTTGACTAGATGAAGCGTGTATTACGTGCAAAGCGTCACAACTTAATGCTTCAACTGCTTTCAATTTGCTCAGTTTATTATCCACGAAGCTTGGCAAAAACACGCTTGAATGCGTACCTTATCTTTTGCCTCTGCCCCGTTATCGAAGCTGCCGGGTATTACTTTTTACCACGAACTAAAGGCAGGTTCGCTTCGTTCCATGCAATCAAGCCGTTCTTTAGTAGGCTTACTTTTTCAAAGCCTGCTTTTACTAATAGGTTCGCGCTTTCTTGAGCGTTTTGCCCTGTCTTGCATACCACAATGATTGGGTCTGATTTGTGGTTTTCAAGGCTACCAAAGTTACCCGCTTTGATATCTGACGGTAAAATGTGAAGTGAGTCGGTGATATGACCTTTTTTGAACTCGTCCTTTGTGCGGATATCCACTACAACGCCGTTTTCACGGTTCATAAGATGAGTCAGTTGGTTTACGTTGATTTCTTTGTATGCGGCCGTCGCTGACTTCACGATGTTCATGATAAAGGCGACAAGAAGACCTACCCAAACCAAAGATAGAATCATGTTCTGTTGGAAAAATTCAATGTACTCTTGCATGTCTTGAGCTCTTACGCTGTTGGCGGAAAAATAAAGCAGGAGTATAGCGGGGTTAAGCCTCTTAGGCGAGAGGGTTAAAATTTTCTAACGAATAATTGAGATCTCTATAAACCCTTTATGTTATTGCCATCCGTGCCTTGGACTATGGTGGCTTGATTGTTTTTGCCTATTGGATTTATCGACTTAAGTGACTTTTGTTTTACCGAAAAAAGCGAACAATAGGTACTAACCAATCTTGTTCGATAATGCTTTAAATAAGCGCTGTTTCGGGTGCAAAAACAAGAATCAGAAGCGTAAGAAAACCGAACCTAGACTGGGGTGTACAAAGCGTATTAGGAATGACTATGCTTGTGGAACACGTTTGTCGGCACTGACTCGTTGTTCGCTTAACTTGTAAGATAGCAACAATAAATCGCAAACATTATTTGATCTTAACCTACAGTTTTGGTTAAAAAGTGTAGTAAAATTACGCTAGTTTTGTTTCAAGGTTAGATAGGGCAGCGAGGCCCTACGCCAAAAGTTACTTAAATTTGATGAGGTCATCACTATGTCAGCTAAGAAGCCACTGGCTCTAGTTATCCTTGACGGTTACGGTTACCGTGAAGACACAGCAAGTAACGCAATTGCGAATGCGAAAACACCAGTAATGGATGCTCTGATTGCGAATAACCCACACACTCTAATCTCTGCTTCAGGCATGGATGTTGGCCTTCCTGATGGTCAAATGGGTAACTCAGAAGTTGGTCACACTAACATTGGCGCAGGTCGCGTTGTATACCAAGATCTAACTCGTATCACTAAATCGATCGCTGACGGTGAGTTCGCTGAAACGCCAGCGCTTGTTGAAGCAGTTGATGCTGCTGTTAAAGCAGAGAAAGCGGTACACATCATGGGTCTGATGTCTCCAGGTGGCGTACACTCTCATGAAGACCATATCTACGCAGCGGTTGAAATGGCAGCGGCTCGTGGCGCTGAGAAAATCTACCTACACTGTTTCCTAGACGGTCGTGACACGCCACCACGTAGTGCTGAAAACTCGCTACAACGTTTCCAAGATCTATTCGCGAAACTAGGTAAAGGTCGTGTTGCTTCTCTAGTAGGTCGCTACTACGCTATGGACCGTGACAACAACTGGGATCGCGTTCAAGTGGCTTACGATCTTCTGACTCAAGCGAAAGCTGAGTTTACAGCAGAAACCGCCGTTGCTGGTCTAGAAGCCGCTTACGCTCGTGAAGAGAACGATGAGTTCGTGAAAGCGACAGCAATTAAAGCGGAAGGCGAAGAAGACGCAATCATGCAAGACGGCGATGCGGTTATCTTCATGAACTACCGTGCTGACCGTGCTCGTCAAATCACTCGCGCATTCGTGCCTGACTTTGATGGTTTTGAGCGTGCGGTATTCCCAGCAGTTAACTTCGTTATGTTGACTCAATACGCGGCAGATATCCCTCTAGCAATCGCATTCCCACCAGCGTCTCTAGAAAACACGTACGGTGAGTGGCTGTCTAAGCAAGGTCAAACTCAGCTACGTATCTCTGAAACAGAGAAATACGCACACGTGACTTTCTTCTTCAACGGCGGTGTTGAAAACGAATTTGAAGGCGAAGAGCGCCAGCTTGTTGCTTCTCCAAAAGTAGCCACTTACGACCTTCAGCCAGAAATGAGCTCCCCTGAGCTTACAGAGAAACTGGTTGCGGCGATCAAGTCTGGTAAGTTCGACACTATCATCTGTAACTACCCGAACGCAGATATGGTTGGTCACACTGGCGTTTACGAAGCAGCTGAGAAAGCAATCGAAGCGCTAGATGAAAGTGTTGGCAAAGTAGTTGAAGCAATCAAAGAAGTTGGCGGTCAGCTACTGATCACTGCGGACCACGGTAACGCAGAAATGATGGTTGACCCAGAAACGGGTGGTACTCACACAGCGCACACTAACCTACCGGTTCCTCTTATTTACGTAGGTGATAAAGCGGTTGAGTTCAAAGAAGGCGGCAAACTGTCTGACCTTGCACCAACCATGCTTTCTCTAGCAGGTCTAGAAATCCCAGCAGAAATGACGGGTGAAGTGCTAGTTAAGTAATTAACTGACAGCTCATAATGACAAAAGCCCGAGTTTAAACTCGGGCTTTTTTGTATCTGGCAACAAGGGCTGGTCTGTAAGGTTATTGAACCAAAATGCCTGCACCAATCACGGCTAGGGCTGCGCCCAACCATGCAAATCGGTTTGGTCGGCGTTTAGTGTAAATCCAGAGCAGTGGTAGCAACATAATTGGCGTGGTTGAAGATAGCAGTGCAACCATACCTACATTTCCTTCTTGCAGTGCGTATAAGATCAGCGTCATGCCGACGGCCATCGCCAAGAAACCGTTAAGCGCAGTAATACCAAATACTCTCCAAGTAATGTGTTGTGTCGAGCGAGCGACTTTGACCCCTAGAACTAACAACATGCTGTGGGCGAAAAATGCACTGATCATTCGAATAGCAGAAGCCGCAACAGGGTCAATGCTGGTTTGCATTACTGGCTTGGCGATGATACCACCCAATGCTTGGCACATTGCAGCGGTTAAGCCAAGTCCAATACCCACCCAGATGTTACCTTTAATGTCTTCCAAGACGTTATTCACTTGGCCTCTTCGACCAAAGAATATCGCCATCACCACGCCGCTAAATACCAAGGATGCGCCCAATAGTTCTATTGTGGTCATGACTTCGCTAAATAAGAAGTAGCCCAAAATAGCAGAGAATACCGCATGGCAGGAAAACAGTAGCCCGGCTTGTCTTGGCCCCATACGATTCAAGCACGCGAACAGAGCGGTATCGCCAATAAAAATACCAATCAGTCCTGAGGCCATCATTGGCGTTACATGTCCCCAAGAAACCGTTAACCAGCCGCCAGTTATCCAGGCCATTGTTGATAAGATCACGGCCGTACAGCCCATGCGCCAGCGGCTGTAAGAAAATGCGCCTAGGTGTTGTGCAGGAATGACAGAAATAAGGCTAGAAACTGCCCACAAAAAAGCGGCACATAAAGCAAGCCATTCGTAACCCATGATGTGTCGACGTCCTTGTAGATTTGAGGAGTCTTAATATGCACGAAATTTAATGAATGTAAAAGCTGCTCTGTGAGGGCAATAGTTGGCGAACAGCTCCATGACAGCAAGCTCTGTCACGGAGCTTTTCGATTAAAACATCACCAGAACTGCGCCATACACGATAAATAGACCAATCAAACCAAGAATCAGCCCCACTTTCGCCATGTCTTTGCTCTCGATTAGGCCTGTTGAATAAGCCAAAGAGTTTGGTGGCGTGGAAACCGGTAAGATCATGCCAAGTGATGCGGAGAATGCTACGACAACCAGTAAACCTTGTAGGCCACCAACCGCAATAAGGCTTGGCATGGATGTACCAATAGCGGCAGCAATAGGCATTAATAAGTTTGCCGTTGCGGTATTAGACATAAAGTTCGCCATTAACCAACATACGACCGATAGGGCAAAGACAACGGCAAATGGTGATAGTAAGCTGTAATCAATGGCGTGTGCTAATGCTTCGGCTAAGCCTGTTTTGTCTAAGGCAATACCAATTGCGATACCACCGGCAACCAGCCATAAAACATCCCAGTTAATCAGCTTGAGTTCTTCTTTTCCCATAATGCCCGTTAACGTGAACACCGCCAGCGGGATAATCGCAACAACATACGTGTTCATGCCGTGCACTTTTGTCGTCATCCAAAGCACAATGGTTAGTGCAAAAGTGATGTAGACGACGATCGCGCGCCAGCTCTTTTTGAACGTACCATCCAGCTTTAGTTTCATTTCTGGTTCGCTGGACGGAAACAGCTTCTGCAACAAAAACCAAGCAACAGTGAGTTGTATCAGCACAAATGGTAGGCCCATTGTCATCCAAGATAGGAAGTCTATGGCGTTTTCTCCGGTGAGGTATTGGAGCGCTATTGCGTTAGGTGGCGTGCCTATCGGAGTTGCAATGCCGCCAGTATTCGCGGCAATTGGAATGCACAGCACCAGCGCTTTAATCCCTAGATCCCCTTTAGGTGCAGAAGCGACGATTGGACCGAGCAGCGCCAACATCATGACCGTCGTGGCAGTGTTGGACATGAACATTGAAAAAACGGCGGTAATGAGCATCAAACCCAGCATGATGAACTTAGGTTGTGTGCCGAATGGTTTTAGTAGCACTCGGGCGAGATTGTTGTCGAGTTCGTATTTGGAAGCTGCGATGGCGAGGGCAAACCCACCCATAAAAAGAATAATGATCGGTGAAGAGAAGGCCGAGAAAATATCTGTGTAAGCAATTAACTCTCCTAAATCATGCCCCGCTGGTGGATTGCGAAATAGATGCAAACCTTTATCCGATATCATGATCAGTTCAAGAGCGATAATAAGAATGGACGTAGCAAAAACGGGTACCGGCTCAAGAACCCAAAGTAGGGCAGCAAGAAGAAAAATAGCCAACAGACGATGCTGAATTAAAGTAAGATCATCAATAGGAATAGCATCAATCGGCATCATCAAAACACCGAGCGGAATTAAAAAGCATACCAGCAATTTCGCCAGCGTGTTTACACTCATCTTTGGCATTGGCTGCCCCTCTAAATATTCATCCTAAGCGCAGGATAATTGATTGTGGAATGAAGGTCTTAGAGGCAGGTATGAGTTTGAGAAATAGAGGCTAAATTTTGAACGGAATTTTGCTTTTTATCAATAAAAAGAGCCCTTGAGAAAGGGCTCTTTTAACGGGGTTTTGTTTATTTTTTTAAGGCGTAAGGTGTGCCCATTACGGTTGGCTTACCGTTTTCCATGCTTGCGTCAAACTCAATCGCGTCTTTGGCAAACAGGTTAATAACAGTAGAGCCCAGTTTGAAGCGGCCCATCTCTTCGCCTTTTTTCAAGATCACGGCCTTGTCACCCTCAGCTGGATAATCCCATTTGTAGACAGTATTGCCACGAGGCGGAGTGATCGTGCCAGCCCACACTTGCTCAATGCTGCCAACAATTGTCGCACCAACAAGCACTTGTGCCATTGGACCAAACTCAGTGTCAAAGATACACACCACACGCTCGTTACGTGCGAATAGATTTGGAACGTTTTCTGCCGTAAGTGGGTTTACCGAGAACAGGTCACCAGGGACGTAAATCATTTGGCGCAGTGTGCCGTCACACGGCATGTGTACACGATGGTAATCGCGCGGAGACAGGTACAGCGTGGCAAAAGATCCATCTTTAAATTCGTTTGCTAAATTCGCGTCACCGCCCAGCAGTTCTTGCGCTGAGAAGTGATGACCTTTTGCTTGGATAAGTTGACCATCTTCAATAGGGCCAAATTGGCTAACACAAGCGTCGGCTGGGTGAGTGATGACGTTTTCGCCTTCAGAAATTGGGCGTGCGCCCTCTTTTAGCTCACGAACGAAAAACTCGTTGAACGTTTTAAAATGCTTAGGATCTGAGTGCTTCGCCTCATCCATGTTCACATTGTATTGTTTGATAAACCAACGAATAACTGCTGTTGTTAGACCGCCAGCTTTTGCTGAAGCCAGTTTACCCATTAGGCGAGTGAGGCCGTGTTGTGGGATCCAGTACTGCAGTCCAACTTTAAACTTGTCCATCTTTAATTCCGATACTTCTGTTAGATTCGCGCTTTAGGGCGCGTGATGTTACTGAAATTTAATTTGCTTGTCAGTATTAGGTGAAGACTTTTTACACAGTTACAGTCTTAACTTAATTACAGATCGGCTTTCTTATTGCGTGAATACTGACGGTTTGCTTTGTTTTCAACCATGCTTTCCAAAATGCGATGGTAGTTTTCAAAGCGAGTTTCGTTGATTTCCCCTTTCTCAACAGCTTCACGTAGAAGGCAGCCAGGGTCGTCATTGTGCTTACAATCTCGGAACTTACAACCGCCTAAGTATGGTCGGAATTCAACGAATGCTTTCGTTACTTCTTCTGCTTCCAAATGCCAAAGCCCAAATTCACGCACTCCAGGCGAGTCGATCAAGTCGCCACCCGTCGGAATATGATACAAGCGCGCTGCTGTCGTGGTGTGTTGGCCTAAGCCAGAGTTCTCGGAAACTTCGCCTTCTTCCACTTCGCTCTCTAGTTCCGGCATTAACGCGTTGACTAAGCTGGATTTCCCTACGCCTGATTGACCAACAAAGATATTAATTCGGTCACGCAGCAGAGTTTCTAGTTCAGCAATGCCTTCTCCAGACTTCTTGCTTACCAGAAGCACTTTATAGCCAATGCGTTCATATTCTTTGAGCCATTCTTCATACATTGCACGATCATCGGCTTCTAGAAGATCGACTTTGTTTAAGACCAGCAATGGTGCGATATTCAGTGTTTCTGATGCTACGAGGTAACGGTCAATAATATTCAGTGATAGCTCGGGCAGTACCGAGGAGACAATGACCATTTGATCAATATTGGCAGCTACGGGCTTTAGGCCATCGTAGTAATCTGGACGAGTGAGCACTGAAGAACGAGGTTCTACCGCTTCAACAACGCCAGAAATGCCAGCCATAGACTCCAAGCCTTCGCGCCATAAAACTCGATCGCCAGATACTAAAGATTCGATACCACGGCGAAGGTTACAGCGTTGAATCTCGCCTGTTTCAAGGTCTTCAATATCCGCGTGCTGGCCAAAACGAGTGATCACGAGACCTTGTTTGCTTGCGCCTAGCATGTTTTCATCCCACTGGATGGACTCTTCTTGCTTTTTTAAACGCTTTTGTTGGTTGCTGCGTACGCGTCGCACTTGACCTTTGGTTAACTTTTTCTTCTTTGCCACAATTCTGTACTTTATGTGAATTTACTCAAATGGTTGAGCCGTGATCTTGGCTCTGAGTGAGTATCGTGTTTCCCGTATTTTGAGGTATAGTACCTCTTTTATCGATAAACAAATAGGCGGCGTAACCATGTCCTTTAGCGATCAAAACCTAATTTGGGTTGATTTAGAGATGACAGGGCTTGATCCTGAAACGCACAAAATCATTGAAATTGCTTCTATTGTCACGGATAGCGAGCTAAATATTTTGGCTGAAGGTCCAGTATTAGCGATTCATCAGCCGGAAGAAGAGCTAGCGAAAATGGACGATTGGTGCACCAATACGCATACGGCAAGCGGCTTGGTGGAACGCGTTCGCAACAGTAAAATCTCAGAACAAGATGCGGTCGCACAAACCATTGAATTCTTAGAAAAATGGGTGCCGAAAGGGGCGTCGCCAATATGTGGTAACAGCATTGGGCAGGATCGTCGCTTCTTGTACAAACACATGCCGGAATTAGAAGAGTTCTTTCATTACCGATATGTTGACGTCAGCACTCTTAAAGAATTGGCGCGTCGTTGGCAACCTGAAGTATTAAATGGGTTCACAAAACAGGGAACACATTTGGCCTTGGACGACATTCGCGAGTCGATTGCAGAACTTAAGTACTATCGTGGTACTATTTTCAAGATTTAACTGTTAAGGTTGCGATCCAAATTGTTGTAATTTATATCGCTTTTGATTGCTTTTTCATCGTTCAGTAAAAAAATAAAGTTTTTTTGAAGGAAGGACTTGCATCACAAAAAAATGCTCTTATAATTCGCAGCCCTAAACAGCGGAAACGTTGTTGATGCGACACTAGCTCAGTTGGTAGAGCGCAACCTTGCCAAGGTTGAGGTCACGAGTTCGAACCTCGTGTGTCGCTCC
>NZ_JBSUGE010000026.1:0-57502 GCF_054064075.1 Vibrio sp. JZG10 | reverse complement strand
ATAAAGTAATGTTTGAATTGACTGTGCTGAATCCGAAGATTCAATGGTCACTTCGTATCATTGAAACCTAATTTGAAACCGCTCTTTATTAAGAGAAATTTCTAATTGGATTATCATCAACGAGTGCCCACACAGATTGATAGGTCTATATTGTTAAAGAGCTTGCTTCGTAAGCTTTGCTATCGAAGCGGAGGCGTATTCTAAGGAATTAACTTTCAGTGTCAAACACTTTTTTAAATTAATTTTTAGAAGCTTTTCTTTCGCCTTGTTGCCAACCGCTTTTGCGTTTCCGCTTTGCCCTGACAACGGAGGCGCATTATAGGGAGATGATTTTTCTTGGCAACCCCTTTTTAGAAAAAAAACTAAAAAAAAGCGTCGAGTGATTAAATCTCACTCAAACGCTTAATTTTAGCACTCAGTTGTTAACTTCAAGTAGCAAATAGGCAATCAGTATGTGTCTACCCAGCTCTCTTTAAAGCTGGTGATATCAAGATCCAGTGATTGCGCCGCTTCGATTTGCTCAATTGCCTCTAATTCTTTATTTACACTATTCATCGTCAATGTGTTGTTGTCTAACTCAAACACTTGTTGTTGAGTTTTGTAATAGAACTTAAGCGTAGTGAGCGCTTTTACATCGTCATTGCTCGCGGCTGCTTTAATGCTTTTTAGTTTACGAAATATTTTGTTGTGCAGTTGCTTGAGCTTCCAAACGTACAACACCTCTTCCATGTATGGCCGAGTTTTAATTTGATTCAATAAAGAGAGGGAAGTTGCGACTGCGAGAACGACACCAATCAAATTCCAATGGAAGTTTCCCGTTGATTGTTCAGGTACGACTTCAGTGTTACCAAACAAAACTATAAGCAAGGTACTAAAGGCAAGAGATGAGATAGCGAGCAACGCAACAAAACCGCCAATCACCAGGTTTACTTTCTTTTTATAAATGTCTTTATTTATCTTTTTGATTTCCATATACCGCTCCTAACAGGGTTGCCTCCTATTCTAACTAGCACACTCCGCACGACAATCGAAGCTTTGTAAGTAAGTTCACATTTACTATTAAACTCGCATCCCTTCCCTGCTTGGGTATATACTTCCGCGCATTCACTCTTCCTATATAGAGGCTAAACTCATGCGCTCTTTTGTTTTACGAGCTCGCGCGGCGCCAACCACCAGCAAAGCACTATTAGAAGGTGTTGGTAACGAGGCGCATACCGAGATCCTTGCTCATACCATGATGAACACCATGTTCGTGGCACAATCTCACCGTGAAGATGTGGTTGTTCACTTGGTATTAGAGAGCACGAAGGATTACTCGCGCACGATTACCATTCGTTCAAACGACATTACCAATATTGGTGGTTTTCACGAGTCAACGTTGATCGCTGCCGTTGCCCGTGCGTTGGACGCATCTGTTGGTATGGGTAAAGAGCAGCTTCGTGAAGTCGAACCTGGTATCACCGTTCGTACAGTGAGCTTCGAACGCTTGGTTCAAGAACTAGCCGAAGATCACCAACTTTATATGTTGGACAAGAAAGGCGAATTTGTTCGTGACACAGAAATTGGTGAAAACCCATGTTTCTTGCTAACCGATCACATCCCGATGCCGAAGAAGTCGTTCAACAGCTTGAAGCGCCTAGGTACTGAGAAGATCAGCTTAGGTCCTAAGATGCTTTTCGCTTCTCAGTGTGTGGTATTGATCCACAATGAGTTGGACATCCGCGAATTTTAGTTATTCGCGTACACGTTGCTAGATGATGAAAGAGGACTCGATTGAGTCCTCTTTTTTGTTTCTGATTTTCTATGCCGCGCTTATTTGCCGCCAATACTCAAGCGAGCAAAACGCACATCTGGCGCGAAGAAAGTGCGGCTATCATTAATAAGCTGGGTATCACCCACAGCTTCTACTTCTTGCAGCATCTTATAGAAGTTACCTGCAACTGTAATTCCGCGCACAGGTTGAACACGTTGACCATCACGACACAAGAAACCACTCGCACCAAATGAGAAATCACCACTGACAGCATCTGCACCAGAGTGAACCCCTTGCAGTTCCACTAATTCTAGGTATTCACCTGCTTTGACTTCTGGCGCACTGCTGTTGCCTGTCGCAATCACTTTGTGATTCGCTGACACGTCTAAGCTCGATTTTGCACCGCGAGCAGCACTTGCCGTCGACACTGCACCCAAATAACTCGCTGTTTGGCTATTGTGCAATAGCGTATTCAGTTGGCCATTAGCGATCAACACATTGTCTTGGGTGGCAAAACCTTCACTATCAAACCCTGCGATAGCCATACCATTCGGCATGTATGCCGCATCGGTAAAGGTAATCAAGTCACTCGCAACACGTTGACCAAGCTTATCACCCAGTGGCGTAATGCCTTTCATCGCGCTTACACCAGAGAAAGCACTGCCGAAAGCACCGAATAAACTTGCCAGCGCATTGATGTGGAAAATAGCGGGGTAGTTACCCGTCGCAACCGGTACACCTTCAAGAAGATCACGAGCAAGGTTATAACCGCCTTCTATACAATAAGCTGGATCCAACTCATCAAAACGGCGACCTAGCGACATTCTTCCCGCCATCGACTGTTTGCCGTCTTTTTCAAACAGGGTATACGCGTAACAAGTGAACGATCGCTCGAAATGTTGACATAACGTACCTTGAGTATTCGCGATGATGAGCTGAGTTTCACCGTCACTGTAACCATTGTATGGTGAGCTTGAAGCGTGAGGCAGAGCCACAACACCTTGCTCAAGCGCAAGGGACAGTTCAATTTTCTCATCGACCGATGTGGTATCGTCTTGCGCAATTTCTGCAATATCAGTGGTGATTTGGCTGTTCACGCAACTAATGCTCTGATGTTCATCTTGCTTGGAAAAGCGAGCACTTTGCAGCGCGTTTGTGAGCATCAAATCTAAACTTGGTTGCTCGAGTGATTCAGAATAACTTGTCGCGACACGAGCATCTTTAATAACTCGAACACCCAGCACTTGACTTGAGCTTACTTTGTACTCATCCAGCTTGCCTTGGTTTGCTTTCAGCGAAAAGCTGCTGTTGCAGTTTACAATGACGTCCGCTTCTGCGCCTTGACGCTTTGCTTCTGATAGTACGTAATCAACCGCATTAAGAAGTTGTTTTTCTTGGCTCATTAGTTACCGCCTCCTACCAGAATATTATCTACTTTCAGTGTTGGCTGACCGACTGTTGTTGGTACTGAACCACTTACTGAACCACACATGCCCGGCGCAAGCGCCATGTCTTTGCCGACCATGCTGATTTCTTTCAACACTTTTGGACCCGTACTGATCAGCGTTGCTGTTTTCAGAGGTTTGGTGATTTTGCCATTTTCAATGAGGTAAGCTTCACGAACAGCAAAGTTAAACTCGCCCGTTCCCGGTTGAACCGAGCCGCCGCCCATCTTCTTCGCATAGATACCACGTTCGATACCTGCCAGCATGTCGTCAAGTGAATGCTCACCTTCTTCGATAAAGGTGTTACGCATCCGCGAGGTTGGTGCGAACTTGTAGTTTTGACGACGACCAGAACCCGTAGGCTCATAACCTGTCTTCATGCCACCCATTTTATCGACCATGAAGCTGGTTAGCTTACCGTCTTTGATCAGTTGAGTGCGCTGAGTCTTCATGCCTTCGTCATCAACATGAATCGAGCCCCATTCGTTGGTCATGGTGCCATCATCTACAGCATTCACTGCAGTGTGAGCAACCATTTCGCCCATTTTGTCGTGGAATACGGACGCTTTCTTCGCAACCGAAGTGGTTTCTAGTAAGTGACCACACGCTTCATGGAAGATAACGCCGCCAAAGCCGTTACCAATTACCACTGGCATTTCACCTGATGGACAAGCATCAGCGCCAAGTTTCACTAACGCTTGCTGCGCGATAGTTTGACCCAGCTCTTTTGCATCAAGCTGTTCGCTGAACTCCCAACCAGCAAGAGCGCCAGGACCTTCCATACCAGAAGACTGCTCATTACCTTTTTGAGCAACGGTGTTACCCGCCACACGAATGTAGTGACGCGTATCGTCTACATGCAAACCTTCTGAGTTGAAGATAGACACTTGCTGCTCGCGCTGAAGCACACTACCAATGAACTGGCTGATGTACTCACTTTCTGCACGCGCAGCTTGGTCAACTTTCAATAGAAACGCGATTTTTGAATCTAAGTTAGCATCCTGACTTAACGGCATGCGGCAACCGTGTTGGATTGGGTAGCGGTTCAAATTCAAAGAACCTGCTGACGCGATTTGTTCACGCTTGTCTTTTGCCGCAAGCAATGACGTTACGCGTTTTAGCTCGGCTTCGTCCGTGCTATTGGTGTATCCATAAAGCACTTTGTGACCGAAGAAGAGGCGAATGCCGATACCAAAATCAATCCCCGAATTGATCTTGTCCACCTCACCAGATGCGATCTGGACGGTGTTAGTTTGATGATGTTCAACGAATAGTTCAGCGAAATCAGCCCCTAAAAAGAGAGCATGATCGATCACTGACTTCGCTGTTGCAGAATTAAGCATGAAGTCTCCTTGCTCGATGATCGTCTTAGCCTTCCTAATTAACTGTCGAAAAGTTCAACAAAGTTAAATTGGCAACGCGTTAAATTTTAACAGTTTTTTAACCTTGTTTTGTGCTAATCCTTGCTTAACGAGACCACGATTATTTATTAAATATTCCAGGTTCAGCTCTTTCACCAGAGCGTTGCACTAGTAAATTCCACACGACGAACCATTTAGATGCTTACTCTATCACTCACCTCGCATAATTGAATACTCAATAATAATTACTCTCAAAAAACGTATCCCTTCTACAAGGGGCCTGCTATCATCCGAGCGAAATAGTCGGGGGGCCACGCGATAAGCGTTGGCTGAGATCGAGATTCGAGACCCGTTGAACCTGATTCAGTTAGCACTGACGTAGGGAACTATGCGCACTTTGCCTTTCGCCGCTCCTCTTTGGCGAGCGATAACGATCGAACAATCGATCTATCCACAACGGTCAAAGTCAGTTCCTATACGTCTTGTAGTAGGAGCGACCATGACGCAGCAATCACAGCCATCTTTACACCAGGCACAATCACCTATAACCACCCCAGTTGTCTTAACCATCGCAGGCTCCGACAGCGGCGGCGGCGCAGGCATCCAAGCCGATATCAAAGCGATGTCCGCAACTGGCAGCTTTGCCTGCTCAGTGATTACCGCCATCACCTCACAAAACACGCAAGGCGTTTCTGCGATTTTCCCTATTCCTCTTGATCACGTTGAAAGCCAACTCGATGCGGTGTTTACCGATCTCAATATTGTGGCGGTAAAAGTCGGCATGCTGGCGGATTCGAACATCATTAAAGTCGTTGCTAACAAGATTAAGCAATACCAACCTAAACATCTTGTGATTGATCCCGTCATGGTCGCCACCAGCGGCGATTTGCTACTTGAGCAATCAGCAATCAGCACATTAAAAGAAGAACTAATTCCACTGGCAGACATCATCACTCCTAACCTGCCAGAAGGTGCAGCATTGACGGGTAAGCCAGTGCCTCAATCAGAATCTGAAATGAACGATATGATTACCGACCTTCGTGCACTTGGTGCCAAAGCTATTCTGCTCAAAGGCGGTCATCTTGAAGAAAATGAAAACAGCAACGATCTGCTGATCATGCAAAACAGTGCGGAGTTAATCAGCGCCAAGCGTTTTCCGACCAAAAACACCCACGGTACGGGCTGTACACTGTCTTCCGCCATTGCGTCTTACCTTAGCCAAGGCAACAACCTACACAAAGCGGTGCACCTTGGTAAGCAGTACATCAGCCAAGCTATCGCACACGCTGATGAATTGGAAGTGGGGAAAGGTCACGGCCCTGTGAATCACTTTTTTTCGGGTCATACTTATGTTCGCTAACGCGATTGGCATTCAGCTTTCCGACGCCAGTTTGCAATACAAAGACAGCCAAACACCGACTTTAGCGGGAGTGAACATGACCATTCCTGTCGGTCAATGGACGGTATTACTCGGACGAAGTGGCTGCGGGAAAACCACAATATTGCGTTACTTAGCTGGCCTACTGGATGACCAAGTTGACTGGCATGGCGAACTCATCACAACCGATGGCGCTGCACTGCATGACCGTATCGCTTACATGGCTCAGCAGGATTTATTGCTACCGTGGCTTAACGTGCTGGATAACGTCTGCCTCAGCTCGCGCTTTTCTCACGCCAATTCAAATCCAGCGGATGAGAAACAACGCGCTCTCAACTTGTTAGAGCACGTTGGGTTGGCAGATTACGCTTACGCCAAACCCGCTCAACTCTCCGGAGGTATGCGACAGCGCGTAGCCCTTGCTCGCACTCTGATGCAAGACAAACCTTTGGTTTTGATGGATGAACCTTTCTCGGCATTGGACGCCGTGACTCGCCACAAATTGCAAACTCTCTCTGCCGAGCTACTAAAAGACAAAACCGTTGTCTTGATTACACACGATCCGCAAGAAGCGGTGCGATTGGCGCATCAACTCTATGTGTTACAAGGCACGCCAGCTCAAGCACAGCACTTGGTTGTTCCGAACTCCAAGCAACCAAGAGCTCTCGATGGAGAGTGCGCAGTTCTGCAGCAAGCGATTTTGGATCAGTTGGAGAAAGACTATGAGTGATATGACTCAGTACAACTCCGTTTCGGCGCGTATTAATAAAAAGGAACGCGTGACTCATCCGGCGTTGCGTCTGCTGATCAGCGCAGCCGTGATCTTAGGTTTGTGGCAACTCATTGTAGTGGTGTTTGACATGCCAAGCTTTATCTTGCCTTCGCCAATTGAAGTATTGGATAGATTAGTCACTCGATACGACGTGCTATTCAAACACACTTGGGTAACGGCACAAGAGATCCTACTTGGCCTCGCACTCGGCTTATCAATGGGTTTGCTATTCGCTTTGCAAATGCTGATGTTCGAGCCGCTCAAACGCTGGCTATTGCCGATTCTTATCGCCAGCCAAGCAATTCCAGTATTTGCTATCGCGCCAGTGCTCATGCTTTGGCTGGGTTACGGCATTGCATCGAAAGTAGTAATGGCGGCGATCATCATCTTTTTCCCCGTCACGACATGTTGCTACGACGGTTTACGCAATACACCAACTGGTTACCTCGATCTTGCCAAAACCATGGGCGCATCGAAATGGCAATTACTGCGCCATATTCAACTACCTGCCGCCCTACCAACGTTAGCGTCTGGTATTCGCGTTGCCGTGGTTATTGCGCCGATTGGTGCCGTGGTAGGTGAATGGGTCGGCTCAAGTGAGGGCCTAGGCTATCTGATGCTGCAAGCCAACGCACGCATGATCATCGATGAGATGTTCGCTGCCCTATTCATCCTCGCCGCGCTGTCTATCGCACTCTATTTCACCACTGACAAATTACTGAAAAAAGCCATTCCCTGGGAAAACAAATAGGGAAAGAAAAAGGAAGACCCCCGTGAATAAAAACAAACTCATGAGCGCTGCTGCTCTGCTCGCTTCAATCGTTTCAACTAACGTACTTGCTGCCGAAAAGGAGCTTACTTTAATGCTGGATTGGTTCGTTAACCCGAACCATGGCCCTATCGTGATCGCACAAGAGCGCGGCTACTTTAAACAGCAAGGTTTGAAGGTAGATATACAAGAACCCGCCGACCCAAGCACTCCACCCAAACTAGTTGCGGCTGGCAAAGTCGATATGGCGATTTCATACCAACCTAGCCTGACCATCGACGTAGCGGCTGGCTTGCCATTAATTCGCTCTGCGACCTTGATTGCTACTCCCCTCAACACATTGATGGTGTTGGATAACGGCAAGAACGACAACCTTGGCGACCTTAAAGGCAAGAAGATCGGTATTGCGATCGCAGGTAACGAAGAGGCGACAATCGGCACCATGCTTGCGCAGGAGAACGTGAAGTTTTCTGACGTGCAAATCATCAACGTCGGTTGGGCACTCTCTTCCTCTCTTGCCTCAGGGAAAGTAGACGCTATTTGGGGCGGCTTGCGTAACTTCGAAACCAACCAACTTGCGCTAGAAGGCTACAAAGCCAAAGCCTTCTTCCCAGAAGAACACGGCGTACCAGCGTATGACGAACTGGTGTTTGTGGCGAATGCAAAAACCTACGACAAAGCGGCTATTAAAGCGTTCAACAAAGCGCTGGAGCAAGCGACCACTTACATCGTCAACCATCCTAAAGAGTCTTGGAAAGAGTTTGTCGCTTACTCGCCAGACACGCTAAACAACGAGCTCAACCAACGCGCTTGGAATGACACGTTAACTCGTTTCGCGCTTCGCCCATCAGCAGTCGATCTAAAACGCTACGACGATTACGCCGAGTTCATGTACTCACAACAAATCATCGAAACGCTACCAAAAGCGAAAGATTACGTACCGAGCTTTGACTAATTACGAGATAGCCCAATTATGAAATACCAAGATTTGATTAACGCTTGTCGGCAAGATTGGCAAGAATACACCGAGCATGCCTTCGTGCAGCAATTGGCCAAAGGCACTCTGGCTCAACCTTGTTTTCTGCATTACTTAAAGCAAGATTTCTTATTCCTAAAACAGTACGCACGAGCTTATGCGCTGGCAATCTACAAAGCGCGTACGTTAGACGATATGCGCCGCGCACTACCAAGCGTACATGCGCTTTTAGATTCAGAGATTGCCCACCATGTTACCTACTGCGGTCAGTGGGGATTAACGGAATCTGATCTCGAAAACGAGCCGGAAGACTTTGGCACGGTGGCTTACACGCGCTACGTATTGGATGCGGGAATGACGGGTGACTTAGTTGACTTATATGCCGCGCTCGCCCCTTGCTCCATCGGCTACGCCGTCATTGGTAAAATGCTGATTGAAGATGAAAACACGGTATTCGAAGGCAATCCTTACGCAAGTTGGATTAACTTGTACGGCGGTGAAGAGTTCCAATCTGGCGTGGCAAGTGGGGCCGAACACTTTAACCAGCTACTGGCTGAAATCGACATCCACAGCCAGCGCGGTCAAAACCTGATTCAGGTCTTCAAAACCGCAACGCGTATGGAAGTGGCGTTTTGGCAACAAGGTCTAAACGCGCAATAAGGTTAATTGGAGAATCTCATGTTAATAGAACAAATCACTCAAGCATTAACCGCAGTGCGTCAGCAAAAGCCTTTAGTCGTGAACATTACCAACTACGTGGTGATGAACAACACGGCGAACGCTTTGTTGGCTATCGGTGCTTCGCCAATCATGGCGCATTCAAAGCAAGAAATGGCAGAAATGATGTCGTTTGCTGGCGCTTTGGTGATCAACATCGGCACCCTAGACAGCGTTTGGACGCCGCGCATGAGCTATGCCGTCGAGCAAGCCAATTCGAACGGTAAAATCGTTGTGCTCGACCCTGTCGGTTGCGGTGCAAGTTCACTGCGCACCGAAACCTCGCGCGAAATCGCCCGTCTTGCAAACAAGTTAATCATTCGTGGTAATGCGTCCGAAATCATTGCTCTCGCTGGTGAGCAAGCGCAAAGCAAAGGTGTAGATGCACTCGACAGTAGTGGTGCAGCCCTTGAGGCGGCTCACTTCTTAGTTGAAGAATACGGAGCGAGCGTGGTGATCTCCGGCGAAACTGACTACATCGTGACAAAAGAGCAAACCGTCCAGCTGAATAATGGTCACGAGATGATGCCATACGTAACGGGCATGGGTTGCACGTTAACCGCACTGACTGGCGCTTTCGCAGCAATCGGCGAGGAAACAGGCCTTGCTGCGGCAGCGGTGCTTGGCGTTGTGGGTGAAATTGCGGCTGAGCAAGCTCGAGGGCCAGGTAGCTTGCAAATGCATCTTTTGGATGAGCTTTACCAACTGGATGAAGAAACACTGGCAACACGTCTTAAATTACAAGTGAGATAAATCGCTTCTCAATGCTTTAAACGCCTCTCACTCCAACGAAAGTGGGAGGCGAAAGGAAACACAATGAACGCCTATCGTTTGTATTTGGTCACCGACGACCAACAAGATTTATCCACTCTCAAACACGTTGTAAGAAAGGCGGTAGAAGGTGGGGTCACCATGGTGCAGGTGCGTGAAAAACATGGTGACGTTCGTGCATTTATTGAACGAGCTCAAGCCGTAAAGACGATCCTTGAAGGCACTGGAGTCCCGTTAATCATCAATGATCGTGTTGATGTTGCCCTTGCTGTTGATGCTGATGGTGTCCACTTGGGGCAATCAGATATGCCCGCAACTATCGCTCGCGAGTTGATTGGACCAAACAAAATTCTCGGCTTATCGATTGAGACTGAAGATCAACTGGCAGAGGCGGATTCTCTGCCCATTGATTACATCGGCTTGAGTGCCATCTTCGCTACGCCGACCAAAACCAACACCAAAAAACACTGGGGTATTGAAGGTTTGAAGATGGCGTTGAACACCACGTCCTTACCAATCGTCGCTATTGGTGGCATCAACGAAACCAACATTCCTGCCCTGAGTGCGACAGGTGTGCATGGTTTGGCTTTGGTTTCTGCCATTTGTCATGCAGAAAACCCAACCAAAGCAGCAGAGTACTTACTTTCTCTGATGGATTAAGACCCCAACGCTTAAGGATGAGCGCCTTTACCCTCCGGATAAATGCCATCAATTCATCACTCAACCTTCATTCTCTCGTCAAATTGACAAAGCGTTGATAAGTTTTTCACGCCAGATAACGTAAGATAAGCCCCTTATTTTAACGTGGTTGAATAACCCTCAATAAAAACAAAACGCTCTCAATGAAAACCAAAAAATATGGATTGATGATGCTCGCCTTGTTTGTTCTTGGCATCATCCCAATGTCGCTGTTTGGCTCTTATCACAATCTCACTTCACAGGTGCCTGAAAGTCTGGGTATTACTTTTACTTTGCTCACAGATTCTGCTGGCAGCAAAGGCTTTTTAATTACCTTAACGCTGCTACTGCTTTCTTTATTTCGCTTTAAACCAAGTAGCACTGAGTGGATGCAAAAACTCTCAATGTTAGGGCTGTTACTTGTGATTGGCTTTGCCAGCAAAACGGGGCTAAAACTGATGACAGAAAGCCCGCGCCCGTACACGGAATTGCTCGCAGCAGAACAATTGATTGAAACACCAGAAACGTTTTATCAGTTGGAGACAAATCAACAAGCCAACGTAATTAACCAGATTTCTGAACAAGTCAGTGATTGGCGGACACGCCATTGGCAAGGCGAGAAAGACTATTCTTTCCCATCCGGTCATACAATTTTCGTTTCGATTTGTCTGGCTTTCTTTGGTGGGTTGTTCTTACAGAACAAGTGCTATACCTCTGCACTGTCATTATGGATGTGGGGAATGAGCGTCGCATATAGCCGCTTATGGCTGGGCATGCATCGCCCTGAAGATTTAATAGGTTCGGTCTTGTTTGTCGCGATTGTATTTACTTTACTCCCGACATTTCAGATTAAGAAACAGATGCCGTTTGTTTCTCTCGCTTCGCGCTAATGTGAACGATGACTAGATAAAAAAGAAGCCAGCGATTCGCTGGCTTCTTGCTTTCAAGCGCTACTTTTTTCTAGCCATTTTTTGGTGGTTCAAACGCTGTTAGTTCTAATTCTGGGCCAGTGTATTTTTCAATACGAACCAGTGCCGAGTTCGCCGCACAGCCGTTTGCAAGTCGAGAGGTCGGAATATCCAACGTTAACACATTACAACCGCCGTTCTTACAAATGCCGGTTTTCGGATCCAGATCCGGCCAACCGCCTTCATGAATACACACTGAACCTTGCTTGATTCGGTCAGTCACTTCTGCGCCAACCAATACTTGGCCACGGTTGTTAAACGCACGAACTAGATCGCCCGTTTTAATACCACGCGCTTTCGCATCTTCAGGGTGAATCCAAATAGGTTCACGGTTTGCAATTGCGTACTCTTCTCGAATCTTCGCGTAGTTAAACTGGCTGTGTAGACGATGCGCTGCGTGCGCGGTCATTAACTGCAACTCGCCATCTTTTGCATTGCCAGTGTACTCGGTTGGTGCCATCCACGTTGGGTGTGGAGGACAGTCTTCCAACTGGTAACCTTCAATCGTTTTCGAGAAGATTTCAATCTTACCACTTGGCGTACCTAGCGGGTTCATGATCGGGTCTTCACGGAAATCCGCGTAACGAACAAACTGTGCGTTCTTCTCGTTCCACTTCATCTCGATCAGTTGGTTATCTTCCCAGAACTTGCTGAAGTTCGGCATTGCTACGCGAGAGCCACGGCCACCTTGTTGCGCCGCCTTGTAGAAGCCGTACAGCCATTCCATTTCAGTCTTGCCTTCGGTGTACACGTCACGGCCACCCGGAGCTAGCATCTCTGCCATGTCCGCGAATACATCGAAGTCATTACGCGCTTCACCTTGCGGCTCAACCACTTTCTTCATTGGCACCAAGTGTTGGTTACTGTAGTCACCCGTCATCGTTAAGTCGTTACGCTCGAACGATGTGGTGATTGGCAGAACGATGTCCGCATGCTTCGCAGCCGCAGTCCAGTAAGGTTCTGAAATCACGATCAGCTCAGGCTTTTGCCATGCTTTAATCAAGCGGTTGGTGTCTTGGTGGTGAGTAAAGTTCGCACCACCTGCCCACCAAATCATCTTGATATCTGGGAACGTCAGTTCATGACCGTTGTGATGGTAGGATTGACCTGGGTTTTCCAACGCCTCGACAATACGCGCCACAGGGAAGCTTTGCACCGCGCCAGATACCGCCCAGTCGTTACCCGCAGAAGAGCCGCCACCCAGTGATGCTGAAATCGCAGGAAGCACGCCAGCGTCACGAGCAGGGTTACCACCGTTTGAGTAGTGGTAAGAGAAACCAAAACCACCACCCGGTAAACCGATTTGACCCAACATTGTTGCCAGTGTAACCAGCATCCAGTGACGCTGTTCACCGTATTGTTGGCGCTGCATGCCCCAACCCGCCATCAGCATGGTGCGGTTTTTACTGAAGATGTCAGCCAGTAGCTCAAGTTGCTTCGCAGGTACGCCACAGATTTGCGATGCCCACTCCGCTGATTTTTCTACGCCGTCTTCTTCGCCCATCAGGTACGCTTCAAATTTGTCGTAACCAGCGGTGTATTTATCGAGGAAGGCTTTATCGTGCTTACCTTGTTTCACCAAGGTGTGTGCGATACCCATCATCATCGCTACGTCGGTCATTGGGTGAGGAGCAATCCACTCCGCATTCTCACCAAAAAACTCAATGGTTTCAGAACGAATAGGGTCAATCGCAATAACCGTCTTGCCTGATTTTTTCAATTGATGGAAGAACTCAAGACCAGCGCAGTCTGTTGAGCTCCACGCGATTTTTAGGGTGTTGATCGGGTTTAAGCCCCAAAGCACAACCACATCGCTGTGCTCTAGTACCACTGGGTACGTGGTTTGTTGCTCGTACACTTCGATAGAGCCCACAACGTGCGGCATGATGATCTGCGCAGCACCCGTTGAGTAGTCACCCAAGTGGCCTGAATAGCCGCCCGCCATGCTCATGTAACGTTGCAGCAAGGTTTGTGCTTTGTGCAGCACGCCACTTGAACGCCAGCCGTAAGAGCCAGCAAACACAGAAGCCGGGCCATATTCTTTACGAATTCGCATGTGCTGCTCGTGGATCAGCTTGTAAGCCTCATCCCAAGACACACGCACAAACTCATCACTACCGCGCACACCTTCTGGCGACGATGGGTTTGCCAAGTAGCCTTTACGTACCATTGGGTACTTCACACGCGCCTTGGTATGCACTTGGTCAGGCCCAGTAGTTTGTAGACTATTTGGTACAGTTTGTGGCAGAGCATTAGTGGTCGATACTAGCTTGCCATCTTTCACTTCACATAACATTGGGCCCATGCGGCCCGCAGTCAAAATGCCCTTACCACGCTGGTTTGAAGACGCAATAGACATAGGCGCAAAAGAAGTAAATGCCATGGCGCCAGCCGCCAGACCTGTGCCTTTTAGAAATCCACGACGGGTTAAATTAGTCATAATCTTATCCTTCTATTTATCGTTAGTGACCAACCACATCTTTCGCGTGGTGCTGGAAGAACTTAGTAAGAATTTCTAGGTTTTCGGCAGTGATGTCTGTTCGATCACCCATACTCTTCGCCACTGGTCCCCATGCGTTCACCGTGAAGTGATTTGAAGGAATTTTCGCGTGACAAGTTGCACAATAAACGTTGTCTAGCTCTTCTGCGTATGACCAAACTGGGTCAAGCGTATCTACAACAGGAGAATCGATCGTGCCTGTTAGTGACACTGCGCGCCATTCGTTGCCGTAAACGTCGGCCTTAAACTCACCGCCCTCAAGAGCTTGCTGACCTTGCTCGGTTAGCGTTGCTACGATGGCACGTTGACCTTCACCCATGTACAGCACTTGCTCTGCGCCTTTCATTTGGAATGCGTCCAACTTAACAGTACGCTCATCACCTTCAGAGCTGATTACTTCTAACTTCGTCGTTGGGTTAATTTTACCCATCTCACCCATTGCGATTTCAGTCACAGGATAAACGACTCTGGCACCAGGTGATGTTTTTGTGGTGAAGCTCATCAACGTTTCAAATGCCTTGCTGTCTAGCTCAGCTTCTGGTGCAAAGTGAGCAACGCCTTTGTGACAATCGATACACGTTTGATCGTTCGCTTTTGCGTACTCGTGCATTTTCGCTGCATCGCGAGATTGCTCAAATTCTTCCATCGCGTCAAAGTCGTGGCAAGAACGGCACGTTGCAGAGTCGTTTTCACGGAACTGCTCCCACACCATCTCCGCAAGCTCTTTGCGGTGCGCTTCGTATTTTTCTGGCGTGTCGATCTTGCCAGTCACGAACTCATGGTAGATGTCTTTCGATGCACGAATCTTCGTGATCAGGTAGTCCATCGGTTCTTGTGGGATGTGGCAATCAGAACACTCGGCACGAATGCCTTTCGCATTACTGAAGTGCACTGAGCCTTGGTACTCTTTGTAAGGGATTTCCATAGAGTGGCACGAGAGACAGAACTCAGTATCAGAGGTGTAATGCATTACCGCTGCAGTACCACCTAATGTTAACCAGCCCACACCAATGCCGGCAGCAACCAGCAGTGCAACATATCGTTTTTTTATTGACATAATTAGCAACACTTCCAAATAAAATGTAATTATAGATCGCAAAATACTACTTTATGGGTAGTTCTCTCTTGATCCACATCATTTCCGTGTTGCTCTATGTGTCTCAAGTATGAAATTTCGTTATTTTCATCTCATAAATGAATATTCAGTAAGAATTCATTACCCAACCAGGCATTCACCACACAAATCACTTTTGTAAGTGCAACCGTTTGATTAAAGAGATAAGAGGATGAGAAACTGGCTCTCTACATAAATGCTGTAAGGACACGCATGTCAGTTTATATTGAGACTCACCGAAGCCGATTAAGACCTATCGAAGCCAGCGATTGGGAACTATTTCAGCGATTACATTCCGAACCAGAGATCATTGAGCTCTGTTTTGATCGCCCGAGCGAAAAACAAATAAAAGAAAAATTTGCTTCGCGATTATTACCATGGACACCAGACAGTCCGCACTGGCTTTGCCTCGTCATACTAAATAAGCAATCTGAACAACCGATTGGCGTCACTGGCCTTGCCATTGAAGAAGGTAACGCAGAGGTGGGTTACTTACTTTTGCCTGAATTTCATGGCCGACAGTTTGGAACAGAAACCCTTCAAGCGCTTCTAAATTGGGCGAGAGCAACACATGACATCGACCGCTTTTCCGCTACGGTCACTGAAGGGAATATTGCTTCAGAGCGTGTTCTCATGAAGTGCGGATTCGAGCTATCTGAAGTCATTCCTGACGCATACCAAATTGGCGACAAGCGTTACGCCGACAAAATCTACTCGCTACAAAAATAAGGATGTATTTTGAATAAAGTAGTCATCGTTACTGGCGCAAGCCGAGGCATTGGAGCCGCAACAGCGAAAAAACTGGCCGAGCAAGGGTATGCCGTGTGTGTTAATTACCGTGCGCAAAGTGAAGCAGCTCACCAAGTGGTCAGAGATATACAAGCAAATGGCGGAAAAGCGATCGCCGTTCAAGCAGATGTATCGGACGAGCAACAAGTGCTCAATCTTTTCGATGCAACAGAAAACGCACTAGGCTCAGTCACCCATTTGGTCAACAACGTTGGCATTCTATTTACTCAGTCACCGTTGGCGGAAATCAGCTTGGAACGCTTTCAGAAAGTAATGAACACTAATGTGAATAGCTGCTTTCTCTGTTGTAGAGAAGCGGCGAAGCGATTCAGTACTGGTGGCGCAATTGTGAATGTTTCTTCTGGGGCATCACGCTCAGGCGCGCCATTCGAATATGTCGATTACGCCACATCAAAAGGCGCAATGGATACCTTAACCAAAGGGCTATCGCTTGAATTGGCAGACCGAAATATTCGCGTCAATGGCGTTCGACCTGGTTTCATTTATACCGATATGCACGCCGATGGTGGAGAACCAAACCGAGTGGATAGGCTCAGCCCTCAAATTCCACTGAAACGGGGCGGTACGGTAGAAGAAGTGGCGAATGCGATCGCTTGGCTACTCAGTGATGAAGCTTCTTATGTTACAGGCTCTTTTATCGATCTTTCAGGCGGTAAGTAAAATGGAAGTCAACATTCGACAAGCAACTCCTGACGATTTGGATGCAATTTTTGAATTAAACCTACAAATCAACGCACTGCATTTTGCCAACGCGCCTGAAGCTTTTGTAGCACCTTCGGAAGACGACCGAGCGTTCCTCACTCAGGCTCTCGAGAATGATGAACGCTTGTTTTTAGTCGCAGAACATGAAAAGGAGGTAGTCGGCTTTTTAACCGCGATGATCACTCAGAATGAAACCGTCAGCTTTCTGATCAAAGATCCAATTTGTCGAGTAGGAACGATTGTTGTCGATGAGGAGCAGAAGCAGCAGGGCATCGGTCGCCAACTGCTTGAGGTCTGTGAGCAATGGGCGCGCGATGCCAATGCTACACAAGTTCGATTAGAAGTGATGGAATTCAATCAACCAGCACAGCGGTTTTACGACAAGCAAGGTTTTAAAACTAACTCACGCATTATGCTGAAACATTTGTAACGATAACGACAATTAAGCGCTTTTCACGACTAAAGCCACCTAAATCGCATTTATCGATGCAATTTATCCCCTGATTTTAGAAAAGACGATATGATGTGCGGATAAAGGAGATTCGAACATGATTTATCTTTTCGATTGGGGGAACACCTTAATGGTGGATTTCCCTCACGCACAAGGAAAAATGTGCGATTGGGAACACGTAGAAACGATTCCTCTGGCCAAAAAAACACTGGCAACACTTTCCCAAAATCATGCTATTTACATCGCGACCAGTGCGTCTGATTCCAACATGGAAGAGGTTCAGCGTGCGTTCGTCCGCGTCGACTTAGACCAGTACTTAAATGGCTACTTTTGTTTTGCCAATCTCGGCATCGCTAAAAACCAACCTGAGTTTTATCTTGCTATCGCAAAACAGCTAGGGGTTAACGTGAGTGAGTTAACTATGGTTGGCGACTTGCCCTATAAAGACATTTACCCTGCAATGCAAGCTGGCGTAAATACGATTTGGTTTAATCCAACAGGAGCCAATGCGCCAGCCGATCCCATTCCGAATCAAATTCGCTGTTTATCTGAACTCGTACCTTAACCATCACTAACCTGCACTAATCAAGGAAGATGAATGCAAATCAGACCCATCCAGGTAAGCGATATCGAGCGCTTTACCGAACTGTGGAACCGAGTCTATGCCGAAGGTAAATACCTGCGCAGTCCGGCTCCAGATAAAGACACCCTGACCAATATTTTACGTCGCGTAGAACTTGAATCGATTCCTCAATTTGTTGCTTTGGACCATCACGTTCTGATTGGTAGTGTAGAGATTTTTCCTGCCGAACTGTGCGGTTATGAAGGCGGTCAACTCACTAGCACAGGCATTTTAGGTATTCATATTGATAGAACATTCAGAGGAAAAGGGCTAGGTAAGCAGCTATTGTCTGTCGCACTTAAAAGTGCCTGGGAATATGGTTACGACACCATTCTACTTAATGTTTATAAGGACAACCTTGCCGCGATAGCGTTGTACGAACGATTTGGATTTGAGCACCATGGTGAACTAGGAGAAGTCACTCTCCCCAATGGCGAAGTGTTGATGAGTCAGAAGATGATGTTAAGCGCGCCTAACAACCCTCAGTAACGTGCCCTCGGACGATAGACTCTGTGGATGCTTGATTTACATAATAGAAATAGCATGCCTCTTCTGCCAAGGTATACCCTTGCGGCCAAATGTACACCACCCGATCAAGACCTGACTGGTCGACAAATTGATAATCGGGAATAGACACAAAGTGGGTACTATTTGGGTGTTGCTGACCAATAATACAAAAGTCACTGCCTTTGCAGGGAACATCAATTTTGGACACGCCACTCTGCGGCAAATCGATTTCTAATAACGCGCCAATGCTATTGGCGCTCGCTTCTGGCATACCACTTAAGGTTTTTACGTTCCTATCAATATAGTGGACTTGGTTTTGCTCGGCAGCATTGTCTATCACCACTCGGGCGTTAAAAAATTTAAGCGCGGTACCCAATGACGAATTGGAACTGTGTAACATCGACGCATAGGCTTGGCGATGAATGTGGAGTAGTGTTGGCAACGCAGCCAAAGCGATGAAAGCCAAAGTGGCGAGCACTATGGTGATTTCCATCAGAGTAAATCCCTTTAATCTCACTTTTTTATCTCAGCAGAATGAATGGTCGTTTGCCTCACATCCATGTGAGACCTTGCCAATATATCGCTGATTTAAAACGTTTAAAGCCCTAGTAGATGACAAACAAGAGTCATGGGCCAAAGTTGAGACCGCTCGCCAAGTTACTATGCAAACGCACACATTTATGTGTCAATTTTAGGACTTTATTTATCAATCACTTATTTACTGAAGTAGATTACCCGAGTAGTGGAACGTTATTACGAACAAGTCCGCGACGTACGTTAGTGCACATCTTCCCGAAACGACGGATCTCATCAAACTGCGGAATCACACCCCGCTCCATTGCTGACTCCCAATAAGTAACCTCTGAATCGACCATTTCTAATAATTTCTTTGGACAACCGATGCACTGCCCTTCCGGCCCACACACAAAGGTTTCCGGTTCGTAAATCGGTAGTTCCGCTTTTACTTGCTCGATGATATTACGCATCGCGGTCATTCGGTCTGGCTTTGCCGTCATCACTCTGCTCCACGGATTAAGATGAAGCAGAATTGTACTCACTGGCACGTGAATGTCCCTACCCAATTTAGGTATATTCTGTTTGAACCGATTTTTTTATCGTCAGATCTGGCTTTTTAACCACTAGATAGACCGCCGTGGCCGCCAATGCAAAGCCAGAAATGCCCATCCAATCAAACGACTCACCAAACGCGAGCCAAGCTTGAATCGCGGTTGTTGGCGGCACGAGGTAAAACACAGACGCCACACTCGAAGACGCGCCATTTCTCACCATGTACAGCAGCAGCAGAATAGCCACACAAGAGAGCACGACGACCAACCACAACACGGTCAAAATAAACTCCAGTTCCCACTGAACTTGCATGGTTTCAAACTGCATCGCAACAGGCAGAAACATGATGAGTGCGGCCAAATATTGCACCGTCGCACCACCAACCATATCCACCTGTTGGCAATGTTTTTTCTGATACAGCGTCCCTAACGTGATACCAACCAAAGACAGTAAACAGACTCCAATGGCTAAGAACTTATGTTGCTCAGACTGCCACTCCATGTTTCCCATCAGCACCATAGCGATGCCGACAAAGCCTAGAGCCAAACCCAGCCATTGCGAGGGTTTAAATTCCTCACGAACAAACACCACCAGCAAAGCCGCGGTTAAAATCGGCTGAATGCCCACCAACAACGAACTCAGCCCGGCAGGCATACCCAAATCAATAGCGAAATAAGTGCCGCCTAAATAGAAGCCATGGATCAACACACCCACCACACAGCTGTGCCAAAAATCGCTTCCTGTCGGCAACCTTCTACGCAATACCGCCACAAGAACCAAAAACAGTAAGACATTGAATGCCATACGGATAGAAAGTAGTGTCGCTGGCTCGGCATATTGCAAACCAAAACGCGCACCAACAAATCCAGAAGCCCAAAGGATGACAAATACAAAAGGGATGGCTCGGATTAACATGATCGCCTCACTCACGCTTGTTTTATGTTTTGAGATACTGTTAATGTAATTAGGTACAGTGTTTTCAAAAAGTGACAGATGGAAGTATTTTTATGGGTACAGATTTATTGGAAAGCGGTGAAGGGAATAAGTACCTCGTGGTGGAAAAGCACCTTAAACAAGCCATCAATGGTGGCGTTTACCAAGTGGATGATCGACTACCCTCCATTCGCTCATTGAGCCAAGAATTAAGCGTCAGCAAAAACACCGTGATTCGTGCGTATCAAGAGCTGGAAGCGCAAAACTTGGTGTACTCGGTTCCCAAGTCGGGTTATCGAGTAAAAATCGCCTTGCCGACTTCTCGCTCAATTCCGGATCCGACTCGCGTGGATTTGCTCTCGATCTGCAAAGAAATCCTCACGTACCCTGAATACCAAGAGCGTTTGCCCGCAGGCTCTGCCCACCCAAACATTGACTCCCCCGCGATCAAAAGCTTGTACGCCGAGATTGGCCGCCACAGCCGCCAGCAAACGCATGTACCGAGCCATTACCAATTACCACCCGGTGATCACCTCTTAATCAAACAACTGGCGAAAATCACGCAAGATTTGGGCACACCAGCCAAGTTGGATGAGATAATGGTGACGCACGGCGCGCAACAAGCAATTAGCCTAGCGCTGCGCGCAACGACACAAAAAGGCGATATTGTCGCGGTGGAGTCCCCTTGCTATTTTGGCAACTTATTGATGCTCGAATCACTCGGCCTCAAAGCGGTGGAAATTCCGAGTTGCCCACGAGACGGTATGTGCCCCGAAGCCTTAGCAAAAGCAATGGCGACATGGGACATAAAAGCGATCATCGTAACGCCAAACTTCACCAACCCAACTGGTGCCATGATGCCGCTAGAAAAGCGCCGGCAATTGCTATTGGCGTCTGGCAATATTCCTATTATCGAAGACGATGTGTTTGGCGGGTTAAGTTATAACAAGCCTTTGCCAAGCTTGAGGTTGCTCGATGACAAGCAACGCGTAATTTACGTGAATTCGTTATCCAAAACGCTCGATTCGCGTTTGAGAATTGGTTGGATGTTGGCGGGGCGATATCGAGATCAAATTGAGCAATATCTACTGTGTGAGAACATGGGCAGTTTGAATCTGATGCAATCTGCCGTGGCAACGTTTCTAACGTCAGGCAAGTATCGAACGCATACTGCGCGAATGGGTCGGGTTTATCAAAACAACATGCGCCGATTTATCCAGATGCTTCATCAATACTTAGATGAATACGAATCTCTAAAAAATCGATACCAGATCAACGCCGTGCAAGGTTCGTTCTTGCTTTGGTTGCGCCTGCCCAAAGAAACGGACAGCTATGCGTTGTATCAAGCGTGTAATCAACACAGAATCAGCCTACTTCCCGGTACCGTATTTGGCACTCAAGGACAATATAGACATTGCGTGCGCCTCAGCGTAGCAAACTTTGGTAGTGAAACCGATTGGATTCACGCGATGCAAACACTGGCAAAGTTGATAGCAAAGCATGTTCGTTAACTCGCTCTTGCTAAATGAACTTATGCCCGCATACGTAGACTGGTAACAACAAAAAACTCCACGCAAAGGTGGAGTTTTTTCGTATCGTTATCGCCCTCAGTGCGACTTAATTTGCCACATTCTCGCGACGTTTTCGGCTAAATTGGCAACGTTGACGTCGGCCTCTTTCATGGCCTCAGATAAGCTCATCGCCTTTGGCACGCAAGCAAACACCGCATCAATGCCGCATTCATAGACCGCCTGATAGTTGTCGCCCACACAACCAGCCAATGCAACGACTGGTAAATCAAACTGCTTGGCCACCTGAGCAACTCCCATCGGCGTTTTGCCATGTGCGGTTTGATGATCGATTCGACCCTCGCCTGTGAATACAATATCCGCATCCGCAACATGCTGAGCAAGCTTGACCGTTTCAAGCACAATCTCAATTCCCGGTTGCAAACGTGCTGGCGTGTACCCGAGCAAGGCCGCCCCCATACCACCAGCAGCACCTGCGCCTTCACGCGTCAGTACGTGCTTACCCGTCGCTTGTTCCGTCAACTCGCCAAACTTGCGCAATGCGCTATCGAGCAGAGTGACGTCTGACGTCGTCGCTCCCTTTTGCGGGCCAAAGATAGCCGACGCGCCTTTGTCGCCACAGAGTGGGTTGTCAACATCGCATGCTACCAACACTTCACAAGTTGCTAAACGTGGGTCAAGACCAGAAATATCGATGGAGGCAAGCGCCGCTAACCCGCCTCCATTTGGGGTAATTGCATGACCAGATTCATCAAGAAACGTTACCCCCAACGCGGTCAACATGCCCACGCCACCATCATTAGTAGCGCTGCCGCCCAAACCAATGATTAAGCGTTGAATACCGCGGTCTAGCGCGTGTTTGATCAGCTGTCCGGTACCGATGCTGCTGGTCAGTTTTGGGTCGCGAGCGTCACTCGGCACAAGGTGCAGCCCACTAGCCTCCGCCATTTCAATAACCGCGGTTTCGCCGTCGCCGAGGATGCCATAAAACGCTTCAACATCATTCCCTAATGGCGCAGTCACTGTTGTGAAGACTTGTTCGCCTTGAGTTGCATCTATCAAAGATTGAACCGTGCCTTCGCCTCCGTCTGCGACCGGAACCGTAACAAATTCGGCATCATGCCATACGCGAGCAAGACCCGTTTTGATCGCCTCGCTCACTTGTTTGGCGGTTAAGCTTTCTTTAAATGAATCAGGTGCAATTACCACTTTCATACGTATTTCCAGAGACTTATAAGAGAACGAGACTCAAAATGTACACCAATGCCATTGCCGTGACACCTTGAACGAGCGTAGCCATGGTTTGCGCGCGGTACGCTAAGCCCACCGACATGCGGCTAAACTGCGAAACTACCCAGAAGAAGCTGTCGTTTGCATGAGAAACCGTCATCGCACCAGCACCGATCGCCATCACTGTTAATACGCGGCCCATTTCTGAATCTAGCCCCAATTGCGTAAGCATAGGCGCAACCAAAGCCGATGTGGTCACCAATGCAACCGTTGACGACCCTTGCGCCGATTTTAGCGCAGCCGCAACGATAAATGGCATGAAAATGCCCACACCTAGCGCTGATAACGTCGTACCCAAGTATTCACCTAGCGGCGTTGCTTTTAATACCGCGCCAAATGCGCCACCCGCACCGGTAATCAAAAGAATAGGCGCAGCAGCCGTAATACCTTGGCTGATTCGCTCGCCAAATTCTTCAATCTTGTTGTCTGATTTTAGTAGGCGAACAGAAAGGAACAGGCCAATCACCAACGCCGTTAGTGGCTGTCCTAAGAAAGTCAGCACATCAAACACAAAACCTTCGCCTAGCGGTAAGCTTGGGAATTTCGCGATAGAGCCAAAACAGATCAATAAGATTGGAACAAAAATAGGAGCGAATGCTTGGCTCGCCGTTGGCAGTTGGCCGTAAGACGCTTTGAGTGCTTGCCAGTCATGCTGAATTTCCTCTGCGGCTTCAATGCCATCTGGTTCAACATGTTGGAATCGGTTCGCCCACAACATACCCGCTAACGCCGCAACTGCTGCAACAAACACACCCACACCAATCACTAAACCAAGGTTAGATTCCAGGCCTAAGTTACCCGCAGCGGCAATAGGGCCAGGAGTTGGCGGCACAAACGTATGTGTTGCGTATAGGCCAGTTGCCAACGCCACACTCATTGCAACGCTTGAGGTTTTTAAACGCTTCGCGAGTGATTCTTTGAGCGAGTTCAGAATGACAAAGCCTGAATCACAAAATACCGGAACAGAAACGATGTAACCGATGATGCTCATAGTCAATGTTGGGAAACGCTCACCCAACACTTTAATAACCGTATCGGCCATGGTGATCGCCGCACCACTTTTCTCCAAAATAACACCGATAATGGTACCTAAAACGATAACCAAGCCAATGTAACCAAGGATGCCGCCAAAGCCAGAAGCAATGGTTTTGGCAATGCTATCTGCCGGTAAGCCGTAAGCAAATGCCGCAAGGAACGCTGCGATGATCAGCGCTAAAAAGGGATGTAATTTGAATTTGGTGGTCGTGAGCACAATAAATGCGATCACCCCAAGCAGGATTAATATAAGGTTCATGATAACTCCATTTATTCTTATTTTGCTGAGCGAGTCCGTGTTGGCTCACTCAACATGTAGGGACGCATGAATTATTAATCGTTTGCTTTCGAATTCCTTTAGGCGGAGTGACAAATGATGTGGTCAAAAAATGACGCGTATTGTGCAGATGCACAATATCACGCCATTTTTGAGAGCCGAGTCGCAATATAAAGCTCCGCTAACCCCACAAAATTGGAGGTTGGTAGCCCTGTTATCTCAGTGATTTTTTCTAACCGATAACGCAGAGTGTTCCGGTGAATAAACAGCATTTTAGAGCATTCTGTTACATTGCCATTGCATTCAAACAACGCATCTAGGGTTTTCAGTAATTGCCCAGATTTGTCTTTCTCTTTCAACCGTTTCACGCCATCAATAATTTGTTCACCTTGCCAAATATCCGCCAACGGCGCCAACAGCACAGGCAAACGAAGTTCATCGAACAGGTACTTACGTTTCTCTGGGTAGAACTGCTTGCCAATGGCTAATACCTGCTTTGCGCTTTGGTATGACAACGCGACATCTTTAGGCTCATTAAACAACTGCCCTAGCGCAATGTGAAACGTATGCGAATCGTGATCGCTTAAACGCGACATCAACTTATCAATGCGTTCACTTTCGATTTGGCTATCCCATTGCTTGGCGGAATGACACGGTTTCAGCACCACAATTTCATTCACTGAGACAATCGCAACTAGGTTGTTACGCTCTGGGTATTCAAGCAACTCAACAATATTGCGCACACTCTTCATGCTTTTAGAGGCGGACGGCGTCGAGACTTCAATCACCGTTGCCACCCGTGGTTGAGTAACATCGATAGAAAGACGCATCGCCCAATCTTTCAGCTCTTCATCGGTTAATTTGCCATTGATCCAAGCCAGAATAAACTCTTCGCGATGACGTCTGTCCCACTGAAATGTTTCCACCAGCGCAGCTTGCTCGATTGTCAATTCAGCGGTCATTTTGACCAGTTTGGCGAAATCTCGGATTTTCTCTGGCTCGCCTGTCACACCAACAATACCGACCACGTCGCCATGCAATTTCAACAGCATGTTGATTCCGGGTTTGACACCCTGCAACGTCAAACATTGCTGCTCATTCAGCTCTAGTGAATCGCCGTGATTCAACGCCAATACCGCGCCATCATGAACTTGCCCAACGCGTTTAGGATCGCCACTGCCAATAATGATGCCTGCTGAGTTCATCACATTCACATTGTGACCAATGATGGACATGGTTCGATCAACAATTTGCTGTGCTAAGGAGTGGTCGAGAATCACCATTTCGATTTTCCAGATTGACAATTTAATCGTTCAATAAATCACAAATAGCCAACTGTCGCGACGATATAGTTAAAAATAACTGAAACAGCTCAAAGCATTACTCAATTAACCACACTATAAAAATGGATTAAACCCTCATTTTGAGCTGAGAGTTATATACTTAGAACAAAGGTCACCGATGCATTCGTCACTGTGCATCGATACCGCTCGTCTACCTACAGAGGAGGAAACAACATGGAATTACGTAATAAATCGGGTGAAGTCGCAAAAATTGCAGATAATCTCACATTAAAGGAAATCACAGAAATGGGCTACACCGTAGATTTATGCGATGAAGCATTTGACCCCGGTGAGCATTGGAAAGCGGAAGGTAAAACGCAAGGTATGGGCGAGTACCCAGAGGAGTAAACGTCCTGACGGGCCAGCGCACGAAGCGCTCCATAAACAGAAAAACCGAGCGACTTAACGCTCGGTTTTTTACTTTTGAACTTCTTGAATAAACAAGCCCATCTCTTCAAGATAATTGCCGTTTGAGCATCCCCAATCGGTGACTTCAATCAGCTCGGTAACTAACTGTCCAGATTCATCATTTTGTACTCGCTGCACAAACGCTTCAAAGCGTTCTAACTGCGCCTGAGTTTTAATGCCATGCACAGCATATTCTACAAGCAAGCCGTTGTATGTCTGCCAGCGCTGTTCACCTGAAACATCACTGCTTAAAATTACAGAGCACTTTTGTTGAATGTTCTCAACCGCATCATTTCTTGGCGGCGTGACAGAAGAGCATCCAACCAAAATCGTACCTAGCGCCAATAGCGTAACTTTTGTCTTATTTATCATATCGTTTCCATATGTACTGCCGCGATATAGAAATATTATTACACATGACAAAGATCATCGAGAGCGCCTCGCAGATTAATTACCTGATGAACTGTAAAATCCGTGCCAGTCTTAACACTGCGCACTCCGAACTCATAACAACTCTCGCTAACTCATTAAAATGTAAACAAATAGTAAAATCACGTTTACGCAGTACACTACCAGCAAATTAATTTGTCCCTCCTTTATTATCAACAAGCGTGCAATAATTAGGGGTCTACTCCCAACCATTTGAAGGATCAAAATGACCGCAACGGATTATCTCAACGACCTCAATCAACGTTACCTCTCGATTCACCGCACCAAAGAAGATTTCTTTTGGGAAACTTACATGGGGATCAGCGATGACCATGATGGCTCGACGCAAGCACAAACCGCATGGACAAGCTTTTTGAGCAACGCCGAGCAAATTACTGCCATCAAACAACAGCTTGAAGCCGCGGACTCAATTACCGACCCACAAGAGAAACAGCAAACCATTACGGGTCTTTCTGGTTGGCTGGCGATGTTTGAATCTCACGCAATCGAGGGCGAAAAAGCACAAGCGTTGAAAAATCAACTCATTGCCTTTGAAGCTGAGCTCTTCGAGAAAAAACAGAACCACGTACAAACGTTTACCGATGAAAACGGCGAGCAAGTGGAAGGTTCACTGCCAGTATTGAGCTCAACCATTCGCACCAGCAATCATGAAGAAGTTCGCCAATCGGCTCATCAAGCGTTGCTGAACCTTGAACAATGGCTACTGCAAAACGGCTTTATAGAACTGATCAAACTGCGCAACCAGTTCGCTCGCTCACTTGGTTATGCGACCTTCTTTGATTACTCCGTGCAAAAAACGGAAAAGATGAGCTCTGAGCAGCTATTCGAGATTTTGGAAGATTTCGAACAACGCACGCGAGATGCGCACCTAAACAGCTTAGAAAACTTGGCGAAAGAGAAAGGCGCAAGCGCGCTAACAGGCTTCAACTTTGTTTACTCGTTCGCGGGTGACGTCATGCGTGACCTTGACCCATACGTGCCGTTCTCAAAATCTCTGAGACGCTGGGTAGAATCGTTTGGTCGTCTGAATATTGATTACTCTGGCGCGATGCTAACGCTGGATTTGTTAGACCGCAAAGGTAAGTACCCGAACGGGTTCTGCCACGGCCCGATCCCCTCTTTCTACAATCAAGGCGAATGGGTCGCAGCGCAGGTGAACTTTACCAGCAATGCCAAACCAGACCAAGTGGGCAGCGGCTACGATGGTATTAACACGCTGTTCCACGAAGGTGGCCACGCAGCACACTTTGCGAACGTAAAAATGAACGCGCCTTGTTTTTCACAGGAGTTTGCGCCAACGTCGATGGCTTATGCAGAAACTCAGTCGATGTTCTGTGACAGCCTGTTAACCGATGCCGATTGGCTAAAACAATACGCACTGGATGATGAAGGGAATCCGGTTCCTGATGAGATCATTCAAGCGATGATCAACAGTCGTCAGCCATTCAAAGCTTATGAAGAACGTAGCATCTTGGTTGTGCCGTACTTTGAACGCGCGTTATATCAACTTAGCGATGACGAGTTAACGCCAGAGCGCATCACTAAGCTGGCTCGCGATTGTGAAAAACAGATCCTTGGTTTGGAATGCAGCCCTCGCCCACTGATGGCGATTCCACATTTGCTATCCGATGAAGCAGCTTGTGCGTATCAAGGTTATCTACTCGCGCACATGGCGGTGTATCAGACCCGCGCATACTTCCTTGAGAAGTTTGGCTATCTGACGGATAACCCAGAAATTGGCCCACTGCTGGCAAAACACTACTGGCACGCAGGCAATCATTTGTCGCACAACGAAACCATTTTCAGCCTGACTGGCGAGGGGTTCAATGCTAAGTACTTGGCAGATGTATGTAATCTATCGCCAGAGCAAGCGTGGGAAGTACAGCAGAAGAAAATCGACTCACTTGCGACGCGAGAACGAGCACCAGTTGCTTCACTGAACGCGACGATTAAAGTCGTCGACGGCAGTAAAGAACTGGCAAGCAACGTCATCTCTGACGAACAAATGTGTGACGATTTTGAACGTTACATCGTAGAGACTTACGGTCGATAACACGCCAAGAGCCAGAAGCCACGCTTCTGGCTTTTTACTATTAAGGCACAACAAAAGGAAGCGCCATGCATCAACAAATCATCAAGTTCTGGTTCGAAGAGCTAACGCCTCAAAACTGGTTTGAAAACAACCCAGAACTGGACAAACATATTGCGTCACGATTTGCCTCGGTACTAGAACAAGCCGCTCGTTGTGAACTGTTTAATTGGCGTGACAGCGCACAAGGACGATT
Source organism: Vibrio sp. JZG10 (assembly GCF_054064075.1). Taxonomy (NCBI): domain Bacteria; kingdom Pseudomonadati; phylum Pseudomonadota; class Gammaproteobacteria; order Vibrionales; family Vibrionaceae; genus Vibrio; species Vibrio sp. JZG10. Next base: position 28,590 of record NZ_JBSUGE010000026.1, on the reverse strand, counting down.
GGCCGAAATCATCGTCCTCGACCAGTTTTCACGTAATGTGTATCGCAACACCCCAAAAGCGTTTGCGCAAGACCCGCTCGCATTAGCATTGGCTCAAGAAGCAATTCGGTTAGGGCACAATCAAGAATTAGCGCCTGAGCAGCTAAGCTTTTTGTACATGCCGTTTATGCACAGCGAATCGCGCCTCATTCATGTCGAAGCTGAGAAATTGTTTCGCGCATCAGGGCTTGAAAATAACTACGATTTTGAGCTAAAACACAAAGCCATCATCGACCAATTTGGACGTTACCCACATCGCAACGCCATCTTGGGTAGAGAAAGCACACCTGAAGAGTTAGCATTTTTGCAGCAACCCGGTTCCAGCTTTTAACCATCAATAACAACGAGAACGTTGAATGAAATTAGACGCCATATTGTGGGATTACGATGGGACACTCGTAAACTCTGTACCGAAAAACATCGAAATCACCAAAGCGATCTTAGCCATCGTTGCCCCGCACTTAACTGGCGATAATTTACCGAAATATCTCCATTCAGAAGCCAACTATCACTACGCAAACCACGCGGCGAAAAACTGGCAAGAGCTCTACGTGGATTACTACGGCATGTCCCATGATGAAATGCTGCAAGCTGGCGGTTTATGGGCAGAGCATCAAGAGAAAAACCAAACACCAGTAACCCTGTTTGAAGGCATTGATGGCGTGATTAAAGAGTTTGCGCAGCTGCCTCACGGCATTTGCTCTCAAAACTCACAAAGCAATATTCGTCGAGTGCTGTCCGACAACGGCATCAGCGCACCGTTTAAATCCATCGTCGGGTATGATGACGTCTCGAATGGGCACCAAAAGCCCGATGCGTACAGTGGCATCAAATGCGTTGAGTCGATTTTTGGTCACGCAGAAAATAGACAGCTGATGTACATCGGTGACCATGAAGCCGACACGCAATTCGCACGCAACATCGAACAGCAGTTGGGTGGCCAAAGTAAGGTGATTGCCGTTGCAGCAGCGTACAGCGGCGCGATGCCTGAGCGTTGGAGCGTGCAACCAGATTACGTGGCAAGAACGGTTGACGAGCTGTTTTCGATTATTGCTCAACACACGTAATTTTTGACTGCGGTTTAAGGCCAACACCTTGAAAGCCAGCGCTCACCTTGCCCTTTCAGACATTGAAACAATTTTAGCCACTACACTGGAGGCCCCATGGTTACATGGCCATGTTTATTGAAACTCGATGGCGACGATGAACTTATCTATTTGCGTTCTCATGCCGATCTTGATTCCGAATGCGAAGCGCTCATTTGGGGGCCAGATGATTACGTAATTGACTCAAATGGCAACACGTTCGGGTTGCAATACAACGATTCGAACACCACCGTTTTACAACCGGGAGAACGCACTCTGTCCGTCGAGGAAGTTACGTCGCTCATCCAGTCGCATGAGTTTAGTCTCGTACAAAGGTGCATCATCAAAATTCACTTCACCTCGGTACAGCAAGCAGTTGAGGCATTAGCCAATTAGCTCGAACTCCGCCCCACTGATTACATAAAATTATTATTTTTATAATTTATGATAATTTCATGTAATTAAAACCGCACCATATACTCTCCCACATCGAAACAAAACAACGTTTAAGCACACATGTTGGGAGCAAACAAATGAAAATGAATCATGTCGGTATTATGGTCGGAGATATGGATAAAGCGGTTGAGTTTTACACGCAAGCGCTTGGTCTAAAAGTCGTTATGGGTAACACGAAAGTGATTGAAGAACGCGAAACCGCAATTGGCAGAATGTGTATTGCGGTCTTTGGTGAGGGCTTTAAAGGCTTCAACATTGCGCATCTAGTGACAAGCGATGGCATCGGACTTGAGTTATTTGAAATGAAAGAGCGCCAAGCGCGCCATGAAGTGGATTTTTCTCGCATCGGTATCTTCCATTTCTGTTTGCAGACGGACGACTTTGAAGGTGCAATCCAGCGCACTGAAGCGTTTGGTGGCAAAGTTCGTATGGACATCATGCGTTACCACCCAGAAGACGATAACAAGCCTGCGAAAATGGTCTATCTAGAAGACCCATTCGGCAACCTGTTCGAACTTTACTCGCACACTTATGAAGAAACTTACGCTTCTGAATACGAGTAATTGCATCAAGCAACACAACCGGGATCAGTGCGTTATCGAACCCGGTTGTTCAAACCGTTTCACCAACCATTGTTACGACTCAATGCCTAACGACTTCATCAACGATTCAACGGTATTGTTAACCCACAATATCAACGGATCATTACGGCGCTTTACGCTGTAAACGTAACCGAAGTTACCTTCTAATTTCGGCAGCGCGTCATCAAATTCAATAAAAGAAAAACGCTTATCTAACTGATTGATCAAGTGACGCGAACAAGGAAACAACACATCGCTATCCGCAACCAAATTCAAAATGGTGTTAATGTGCGTGGTACGCAGTTGAATTCTTGGGACAACTGAAAAAGGCTGTAATAAGCGCGAGATGTGATCTTCTTTTTCATTCCAATGTTGGATGATGTGAACCGCGTACGCGTACTCTGAAATGTCATCCAAATACATGCGTTTGCCACCATGCGGATGCGTCGCGCGACAGGCCAGAGCAAAGTCGTCCCGCCCGCCTTTTTTCTGAACCAGATGCTTCGGCAATTCCATAGGGAAATAGTTGATGCCAAAAGCGATTTCACCCGCATCGATTTTGTCTGGCGTGGTTTCCGTCCAGTCTTCGATCACCAAGTTCATAAACGGCGCTTCTTTGGCTAGCAGCTGAGTAAACGCGGCAGAAAACCATTGCGCAATGGACGAGTTGATCGCAACACGCAGAACACAGCTTTCGATCGCGGGATCAAAACTATGAGAAACATTCACTAGCTTGTCGATGTCGTTGATGATCCCAGACAGCTGCGCTTTGATCTCTTCGGCTTTCGGCGTGAGCTCCATATTGGTGCCCTTACGCACTAAAATGTCGTCGTTAAACAAATCCCGAATTTTACGCAAGCTTCGACTCACAGCAGGCTGGCTGGTGCACAAACGCTCCGCAGCCGTTGTGGTGTTGCGTGTTTCAAGAATCACCGCAAGCACCTTGAGCAAATTGTAATCAAAGTTCATCAACGTTATCTCTTTAGCTTTTCTCACAGCATATCACTTTTGATATAGACTAAATACTCACAATTCATTTCTGTAATAAACGGGTGAACGACTAAGCTTAGCTGGAAACATATCCTCACAAACAAATGGATGAAACCAGCCATGAAACAAAAATTACTCGTTACTCTATTGGGATTATCAGCGCTAGGAGCCAGCTCTGTATTTGCGGCTAACACCAATGTTGATCTTGCAGAAGATGCTTATATCTACGGCTACTCTATCGATGAAGCGTACAAGTTTTTCTATCACACGGCGGTAGAAAACAACTATCCGCTCAACCGCTTTCAGAATATTCGTGCTCTAGCTGATGACTCTTACACCGCTCACCCAACCATTAATAACGATACGCTTCACCTTATGGGCTGGTTAGATGTTGCTGCAGAACCTGTCATTGTGAGCGTGCCTGATATGGATGAAGGCCGTTACTGGATCTTGCATACAATGGACATGGGCCACTACACCAACGCAGCGTTCAGTTCTCGTACTCGCGGCACAAAAGGCGGCCAGTTCATGTTTGCAGCACAAGATTGGCAAGGTGAAGTGCCAGCTTCTGTCGACGAAGTGGTTCGCGTAGACAGCAACCTTGTGAAGCTGATGGGTCGCATCATGGCAGTGAATGACGAAGATGCGAAAGTCGCGCTTAACTACATGGACCAATGGAACATTCGTACCCTATCGGAATATTTAGGTAAGAACGGGCCAAAACCAGTACAAAGAACGTACCCAGATCCAAAAAATTCAACATGGCTTGAACGCGTGAACTTCGTGCTATGTGATGGCTCGATGGGTAATGCAGACAAACAGTGGTTGGACAAATACCAATCTATCGGCGTTGAACCATGCAAAACTGACTTCACACCTGAGTAGCTAAAACTGGCAAAAATTGGTGAGAAGAAAGGCATGGAACACCTCGTCGAACTTGCGCCTAAAATGACAGATGCTCGTACGTTGCTTGGTACACGCGATACCTTGGGTGATGCGCCACGCGATATTTTTGCAGAAGGTACTTACCTTGGTCAGTGGGGCTTACCACCTATCGAAGCGTCTTACCGTAAATCAGATTTCGACAGCACTGGTCAAAAACTGGATGGTTCGAAGCATGATTACGTGATGCGCTTTAAAGCGCCGAACGTCAGCGAATTCTGGTCTGTTACTATTTACGGCAACGACAACCGTTTGATGGCGAAAAACGACCTAAACCGTCACAGCCGTGGCGACCGAACCATGAAAGCGGACAAAGACGGTTACTACACCATTTACATGAGTGCGAACGAGAAAGGCCGTGCAGACGATCCAAACTTCTTGCCAGTACCTGAAAAACCGTTCTACGCCATCATGCGTTTCTACGGCGCTGACGATGCAATCCAAAGTGGTGAGTATCAAATGCCTGAAATCAAAGTAGTTAAGTAATTCGTTTTAACGAACCACTGCTCTGTCGCCTCCTTAGCTCGTAAGTGCGTTAAGGGGGCTTATTTCAAGGTGGGTGTCTAGGGCGAACATCTAGCCCAAAAATCAAAGAGCCACCCACTCAATCTAGTGATTATTTTTATTTAGGTATCGTATGGATTTTAATCTAATCCAAACCTTTTTAATTGTTGCTGAATATCAATCTTACTCTCGCGCCGCAGAGCACCTAGGGCTAACTCAGCCAGCGATTAGCGCATCCATGAAGCGTTTGGAAAAAGAAACCAACAAATCGTTATTTGTGAAGGATGGGCGACAAATCAAACTCACTTCTGTAGCGCATCAGTTACTACCTAAATTTCATCAGGCGTTTGCGATGATCAATGATGCCATTTCCGATCAAAGCACTTTCCGCCTGAGCTGTAATGAAGCGCTGATCCACCGCATCACACCAACCAACACGATCAGCATTTGCGCCGATACGGATTTACCTTCGTTATTGAATGATCTACGACTTAAACAGATCGATTTGATTATTAGCCCAACGACCATTCATGACCCATCGTTTATCAGTGAATCAATTTTTGAAGAGCCAATGGTGGTGATTTGTCGTCAAGATCACCCACGTATCGCAGGAAAAATCGAACAAGAACAGTTTTATTCTGAAAAGCACTGTCGGTTTGTCGGAGACGAAGACTTCCCAGTTAGCGACACCGAAGTTCACCAGCCAGGGCTGCAAGAGCGTGATGTGGAAATGATGGCAACATCGCTCTCTGGCATGATGCTCTATGTAGCGAAACACGATTGCTTAGGCGTGCTTCCCCTGTCTTTGGCGCAGAAATGGCAATCGGCTTTGAATCTGCAAGTCATTCAAACTCCAATGCTTTCCGAGCCAGTCAGCTATAAACTGATTTTCCATAAACGAGATGAATCCAACACTTCCCATCAGTGTTTGCGAGCTTGGGCGCGTGACCAATTTGCTACAGGCCTAAACGCCTGACTCGGTCGCACATCAAGGCGTTTCGCCAAAAACTCTTTCTCTCTTCTTAAACGCACTCTTTATGACTAAATGCGCATATGTTAAAAATGGCTTAACGATCAATATGGACGTTCAGGTCGTATACTTTTTCATAACCGCACAAAAGGAGTGAAACATGCCCACCAACAACCCAATCGCAATCCAAGCCCTTGATCATGTCGTGTTAAGAACGTGCAACCTCGACGCCATGTTGCATTTCTATCGAGATATTTTGGGCTGCCCTGTCGAGCGCGAAGTAATGGAGCTTGGTTTAACCCAGCTTAGGGCTGGTAACGCATTGATTGATGTGGTGACGGTGGACAGCGAGTTAGGACAACTTGGCGGAAAGCCACCAGTTCAAAATGGTCGTAATATTGACCATTTTTGCCTGCAACTAGCGCCTTTTTCAGAAAATGAAATGCTGGAATATCTGCGTTCACGCGGCATTGAAGCCGAAGAGTTTGCGAAGCGGTATGGCGCACAAGGGTTCGGTAGATCACTCTATATACATGATCCGGAAGGAAATGTTGTCGAGTTAAAACCTCAAGTCATTGATGAGTAAGCTACACTTAACTGTGTTACTGACCATTTGTTTCTCATCATTGTAGAAGGCTCAAAAAAATGAACGCGATCTCGTTAGTCCAAGGCGACATCACCACCGCACATGTCGATGCCATCGTGAATGCAGCAAATCCGAGAATGCTCGGCGGAGGTGGCGTCGATGGTGCCATTCATCGCGCAGCAGGGCCTGCGCTTATCAATGCGTGTTATGCCGTTGATGATGTCGACGGTATTCGATGCCCGTTTGGTGACGCACGCATTACTGAGGCTGGCAATTTAAACGCGCGTTACGTCATTCATGCCGTTGGCCCGATTTACGATAAATTCGCCGATCCAAAAGCGGTGTTGGAATCTGCATATCAACGCTCGCTGGATCTCGCGCTCACCAACCACTGCCAAAGTGTGGCGCTGCCTGCGATTTCTTGCGGAGTGTATGGTTACCCACCTCAAGAAGCAGCAGAAGTCGCGATGGCCGTTTGTCAAAGACCGGAGTACGCGGTACTCGACATGCGCTTTTACTTGTTTAGTGAAGAGATGCTTTCGATATGGCAACACGCCCTGACCCAGCACTAAAATCTTTGTGACAAGAGGCATAAAAAACCGGACTGCCAATACAGTCCGGTTTGTCTTATTTATCAATGAATTATCATTTTTTAAGCGCTACAAATGCTAGGGGTCATCCAAAGCGCCTAATGTGTGCGATCTAGTTTTTGAAGAATCCGTTGTACATCATGTACAAATGCGCCGCAGACCAAGAGAAGTTCGACGCACCTTGTACCGCGCCCGTCTCAGGGTTGTAGTTTTCACGGATTGGCATGTCACCCGTCATACCTTCTGCGTTGTTAAACAACTCATTCGCCATTGCAATCGCTTCTTCTTTGTAGCCGTAGTTTTCCATCGCACGGAAGCCAAAGTACACTTGGTCTAGCCATACACGACCACGCCAGTACACATCTTTACCGTAAGCAGGGTTGGTTTGCGATGCGGTCGGCAAAGGCACACCCGTTCCTTGGAATTTATCTGGCGTGTTGAACTCGTCTTGATCACGCATCACCGCGATCACTTTATCGGCATGCTCTTGCGTTGCTGCACCATTAAACAGCGGCGACCAACCTTCAGGGCCTTTTCCACGTTCTACAATCGGCAAACCCGCACAGCCATTTGCAAGAGGCGCAGGAGTAGTGCCATCTTCAGCCACATTTAAGTGAATGTCGTAGAAGAATCCTGTGCTTTCATCAAACATACATTGGTTAATGTAAGTCTTGATTTTTTCTGCGCCGTTAAGGAATTCTTGCGCACGATCTTTACCTTCTACGCCATCGGACACCAACTTCGCCATTTCCGCTAAGTATTTGTTGTCTGAGTACATGTAAGAGGCTTGATCCACCGATTCTTGCAGCATAGAGAAGCCAAGCAGCTCGCCGTCCGCAGCATTATTGTTGGTGCGATTTTCTGCAAAACGAACTTCCCAATCTTTCTTCGCAAGATCGAGTTTCGCTAAGTTTTCCGCTGACGTATTGCTGTACACCCACTCTTCGCCTTCCAGCTTGATGCTGTTATCAAAGCCGTACGCACTTGCCGCGTAGCGACCAAGTTGATCCACATTTTTGTCTGGATTGCTGATGTCTTCAGCTTGCGAATTCATGTTGTGGATGTTGTAGATAAAGCCAAAACGAGCCGCGTTATCCATGCCCGATTCCCAGCCAGCCGCTTCTTGTGCGCCGACGTGAATCGTCATGTAATCCACTTCATCAAGAATCTTATTGTAAGACGCCATGCCTTTTACTTTATAAGAATTGCCGTTTTGCTCGATGATGTCTTCTGCCGGAATAATGGTCGTGAAGTTAGGATCCCGCGTTTCTACCCAAACGTACATCACGCCTTCTTCCGTGTTGTGTGCTGGGTCCACTGCCGCGCCGTATTCAGGCACACCATTTTGGTTGTGGTCGCGGTTTGATAGCCACCAATCGTGGTATGCCACCAACTTCGGATACATTTCATCAATGAATTTTTGCGCGTCTTCTGGGCGATCAAACTGGTTCACGAGAGCGTGATACACCTCCATCACAGACCATGCCGCCAACGATGGTTTCGTATTGCGTTCGTTCCAGTTTTCAGAGCCAGCACCACCACGACTAACAGGTTTGGTGTACGTCAACACATCCAGCAAGTAGCCTTTGTCTTGCGGACGAATCTTGTCATCAGCTTGAACTTGCTCTTGGAATACCGTGCGAATGTTGTCCATCGCAACATCTGGGTTGAAATGCGCCATCGCGTACGCTTGTTTCCACGAATCCCACGGCCATGTTAAGTTACCAGAGAACCAACGCGCAGTGACCGATGGCGTGACTGTCGCTTGTTCAATATCGCCCGCCGCAGAGCGCCAGTTACCGTTTAGGGTTTCCATCGCTTTTACGGCCACACGAGCTTGGTCTGCTGTCGCTTCTTTGTTAATGAGACCATTCGCTAAGTAGCCATCCCAACGCGCTTTCGACGCTTCCATGTATTGAGTTGGATTCGCCAATACATCTTGCAATTTCAACGATTCTGACTGCACTTCTTTCGCATTGTGCAGGTTAGAATACGCCGTATAAACCGCCGATGTTTGCTCAGCTGGTAGGCTCATCTCCGCGGTAGAACTGAATGAGGTTTCGTTGGTGAACGTCTTCGTCGGTAGAGAACGAGTAATGCGGAACTCGGCATCGCGGTCATTACGAATCGCCCAGTTGTCTTTCATCTCGCTAAAGTTAATTTTAATGCCGTTCTCGATGGTCGAAATCCGGCGCTTGTAATCTGGGTAGTACTGCGCCACGGTTTGGTCTTTGCGCGTCGACAGCGCGTATTTCACTAACTCGCCGTCCCACTCCAACGCCAAGTTCATATCACGATCAGTTTTGTTAGTGATGAGCGTTTCCACCAGCGAAGAACGATCAGTCACGAAGCGCAGCACCATTTGCACGTGAATATCGTCCAAGTCCAACACCTGCACTAACGCACCTGGAATGGAATAGATTTTCGCTTCTGCGTCCGATAAATCGTAAGTTTGGCCACTCACTTTGTCAGTCAACGTGAGCTTGTCGAACGTTTGGCCAGACATAAAATGCGCGTACTCTTGCGTCACTTGCATAATACCGCCGAAAGCGCCATAACCCGCCGCATCTTCAGGTAGCAAATGGCCATGCCACGCGCCGTTATCCGTCAACGCGTTGTACTTCAGGTTCGAATAACTGTCGTAATCACGCAGGTAAGTTGGATTACCAGTACGATCAATCACGTTAGTAAATTCCGAAGTTGGCGCCTGTGGTAAACGGATTTCAGTTTTATCATTGGAACCACATCCAACAAGCGAAATAGTAGCCCCGATCAGAATGGCAAGTGTGCTCTTTTTAAACATACTTTTTCCCTATTATTTGCGTTATTTTTATATTCTCATTTATATAAATGAGTGTTTTTAGTGTGCAGAAGCCCGGCTCGCACTAAATAAGCACAAGCTTCCGATAATTATTCTTTTATTTTTCTTTAGCGATAGTGATGGCTTTTAATAAATCGCCATTAATATTCGGAATTGTGTCAGCCAAAAATATCTGATTACCAGGTGTAAAAGTGAGTAAAACGTTTTTTAGTCGTTGACTGTTTTCACTGGTTTTATTTTGAACATCAAACTCAATTAATTTGTTGTACACTTCATTTGCCAGCTTTTCTTCTTGTTCTTCGGTAATCGCAATACGTCCAACACAAATTGGGGGTCGAATATCGTGACTAAACACTTCTTCACGAAAGCGCTGTGCAAATAGCGTGTCTAAATTTGAACCTTCTTCAAAAATAAAGCGGCCTGTATCTTTAAATTGATAGTGTTTATCCCCTTTCAGTTCAATGTAATCCATCATTTCTAGTGCACGTAAATAGAGCGCAACGGAAGTATCACTCAGCTGGTATCTCCGTGCGATCTCTTCTAAAGACCACTCAGGTCGACGCAAAAGATAAAGAAAATCAAATAAGTGAGGATATTGATGGAAAATCTCACTGTTGGTGTCGGTGATAAACTGTTCACTCTCTTGCTGCAGCTGCTTACCTCGCATGGATAACTCAACCAAATCCGTATCTAGGTGCGTGGCGTACAACAAGATTTTATCTAAACCAAGAGACGTATTGTGAAGCTGTCTTTTTATAGTAGAAAGCGGGATTCCAAGTCCAATAGAAAGCTCAGAATATCCAATGCCTTTTTCTTTTATTTTTTCTCGTAAAGCAGCAAGTAAATACGTTGCAGAATTATTCATCTAACAATGCCTGTATTTTATTTATTCAGCATCCATGATGATAAATTCAAGAGAGTCCTACTCTTGTGATTTTGGTCTCAATATTCTATCTTGTTGGCGTAAAACATATCTTATCCATTAAATTTTTTTACTTTTATTTAACTGGATGCATTTTACCCACCCTGAACAAGTTATGGCCATTGATCTATGGGCTTATCAAGATAATAGTCAGTATAATTGTTTTGAAGAGTAAAATTAAGATGGCAAAGATTTTTACTAAAACTTTTCTGATAAGAGCGCAAATTTTCAGATGAAAAGTATCAAAAAATGACACCAATCGATTTATAAAAGCGTGAGATCACAATTGGAAAGTGAACCTATGGAAATTTTGAATTTCAATGACCAGTAAAAACCTTGTTATATTCTGAAAATAACAAGGTTAATTTATAAAATAATTATTGAAGTAAGATCATGTTATTAAGTCAAAATTATATCTGGCTCACATATTTCTTTTTCTCGCCACCATTGTTTATTTATATGTTCTTGATGAACGTAAAAACTCTGCCCCGGCATTGGCGTCAGCAGCGTTATATGTTCTTTTTGACAATGGGTAAGCAAATCTAAAATCGGTTCGTCCCAGCGGTGAGTAAACAGTTCGTATGTAGCCCAATGTACTGGCAACAGTTTTTTCGCATTTAAATCGCGAAACGCTTGCACGGTATGATGAGCCTGCATGTGCCCCCAGTTTTCGACCGGATAACCTTGGCCTTTCACATCGGCAGCCACCTCCAAACAGGCAATGTCGATTGGTCCACATCGCAGTGCGATCTCGGAAAAGTGCGAATCGTAAGCTGAATCGCCACTAAAATAGAGCGTCTCTTCTTTGCCTTTGATGACCCAAGAAGCCCACAGGGTCGCGTTTTTATCGAAATAAGTACGACCCGAATTATGGTTAGCAGGCGTACAAATCAGTTCGATTCCAGCATAGTGCACGCTATCCCACCAATCGAATTCCACGATGTTGTCTGCGCAAACGCCCCACTTTATCAGATGCTTGCCAACCCCTAAGGGTACATAAAACGTCACGGGTTTATCGGCGTAGAAACGTATGGTCGATGCTTCTAAATGGTCGTAATGATCGTGCGAAATCACGATAATTTCAGGAATCGGTAAACAATCTCTGGCGTGGGTATTGGGAATATTGCGTTCAAACCACGCTTTTGCGACGAACGGAGAAGCGTAATCAAATACCGGATCGGTCAGAATTCGAATGCCATCGACCTCCACCAGCATGGTGGAATGGCCCAGCCAAGTAACGCGCATCGATTCACTTCGCTGCGCAAACTGCGTGGGTTGAATTGGGGAATGTGGCAGATGTTCGTTAGGACTCAACGGCGTTCTACCACCAAGATAACTCCAACACACCTGCCAGAATGATTGCGGACTAGGCACATTTGGCATCTCGTTTTTAACGCGGCCGTTTTCAAATTGAGGCGAGTGGTGAACACGGTGCGCCAACTGCGCATGGTAGGTTTGAGGCGGAATCAGTGAATCTGGCTTTTGTGTCTTTTGTTCACTCGTTAGGTATGTGCGCTTAAGTATCGTCTCAGACATATCGTTATTTTGTCTCGCTTGTGAACGCTCAACAGTAGGTTTATTAAAACGTGCGTGTATGTCTATTTCGTGACCAAAATGAGGTGTAAGATGAAGGTTCAGTTTCAATCAAACGTCTTCTATTTAAGGATACGGTTCTCAAACCTTCTGAATACTGCGTCGGTTTGAAAGGAGAAAACTATGGTGACTTGCAGCCAATACGATTTTATTGAAATCGCCTGTATGTTTAAGCTCCCTATCGAGATCACGCTAAAAAATGGTGAAACTCATCAGGGCAACGCGTTCGACACAGGCTACGACATGCAGCGACAAGAGTGCTTGTTTTTAGATATGGATGGTGAGCACACCGCCTTCCCGACTGAACAATTAGTCGCAATGCGCGCGCTCAAAGCCAATCCGCATTTTGACGAAGTGACGTTTGAGTAAACGTCCTTCTTTCACTGACGCCGTCCAATAAAAAACGCCTCTCAAGCTGACACAACTTGAGAGGCGTCCTCTTACACGGTTCACCTGAACTTGTTGTTATTCACGCGACCGGATGAAAACCAGCATCGGCATCATGATCACGAACATCACTCCCACAAGCTGGAAGGTGTGCACAAACGCGACCATTTGCGATTGCTGCTGCAACATCTGTTGGTATTGGTCTAACGCAACCGGGTCAGTAATGGAAAGCCCCTGATTGGCCGCCCAGTCATGCAAGTTGGGGTTATAAGGATTAATACCCTCTCCCAGCGCATGCCATTGCTGCTGACTATCTCGATATTGGAACGTGGTGGCGATAGAAATACCAAACGAACTACCAATGGTACGGAACAGATTGTAAATGCTCGCCGCCGCGACAGATTGCTCTTTCGGAATCGTTAAATACGCCAAGGTGGACAGCGTCGAGAAGGTTAAACCAAGCCCCATGCCCTGAATCATACTCGGCATCACAATCCAAAATGTATCGATCTGCAGTGAGTATTGCGTCATCAAATAACTACCAATCCCGATGCAGCTCAAGCCAAAGACTATTTTGATTCTGGGATCGAATTGCGGATTGAGTTTAATCACCAAAATCAACATCGCCGCTGACGCCAATCCACGCGGTGCCATTAACAAGCCAGTGGTTGAGACCGGATAATTCAGCAAGCTTTCCAACAACATCGGTTGTTGAGTCGTCAGACCAAACATCGCCATCGACACCACAGCAATCATCAGCGACGAGACCATAAGATTTCGGTCTTTAAGCAGCCATAATGGCGCTATTGGGCTTTTGGTTTTCCAACTGCGATAGATCCACATCACCAATCCCATGACCGCGAGCAATATCGCCGTCTGGATCATGCGTGAGTTGAGCCAGTCTTCTTCGTTCCCTTTATCCAACACAAACTGCAACGCGCCCACACCTAACGCCATGTAACCGATGATCCACCAGTCAAAGTTAGGTTTGGATTTGTTGTCGATGTGGATATAGCGATAAATCAAAGAGGTACAGATCAAACCGAATGGCAAGTTGATGTAAAATATCCAGCGCCAGTTGATGTTGTCGGTGATCACGCCACCCACAACTGGGCCCAAAATAGGACCAAGCAAAATGCCGATGGAGAAAATCGCCATCGCTTTGCCTTTTTGCTCATACGGATAAATCTGCACTAACGTCGACTGCGCCAATGGAATCACCGACGCGCCGAAAGCGCCTTGGATAATGCGAAATAGCACCATCTCTTCAAGAGACTGTGCTTGCCCACAAAGCGCACTGGCAATCACAAAACCGATCACAGCAACCAGCATGACTTTGCGTTCACCAAAGCGCGACACCCAGAAACTGGTCATCGGAATGAAGATCGCTTCCGCCATGCTGTAACCCGTCAGCACCCACGTAATTTGGTCTGCTGTTGCGCCCAACGCGCCCATCATGTGCGATAGCGACACGTTCGCAACGGTCATATCGATTAACACCATGATGGCAGAAAGCATCACGGCGACGGTGGCAATTCCCCGTTTGTCTACCGTAATTTGATGACTCATTGCACGCTACTTTGCAAATCAATGGTGACTTCTGAGCTCGCACCCACGCGAAGTTGCGGCGCATCGGCCGGTACTTCTAATGCCAAACGTACAGGGAAACGCTGTTTGATTTTAACCCAGTTACCCGTTGCGTTTTCTGGTGGCATCAAGGAGAACGATGTACCACTCGCAGGCGACAGCTGTTCTACCGTTGCTTTCCACACCACGTCTGGGTACATATCAATCACCACATCCGCATGCATGCCAGCTTTAATATGAGTAAGATCGGTTTCTTTAAAGTTCGCGCGTACCCAATAGCTGTCTTTTAAAATCACAGGGAACAGCGTTTGACCCACGCTAACGACCGAGCCCACGTGCGTATTGATTTCTCCGGCAATGCCATCCACTGGTGACGTAATGTCGGTGTAGCTCAAGTTCAGCTCCGCTTGCGCTAACTGCGCTGCCGCTTGTTGAACGACCGCAGCCTCTACGCCTTCTTCACCACGGTTCGCAATGGCTTTTTCTACCGTCGCACGCGCTTGCTCTAGGCTCGCTTGGGCATTAGCAAGTTTGTTTTTCGCCGTATCTAAATCTTGGTCCGACGCCAGTTTGCGTTTCACTAGAGAATCCGTACGTTTGTACTCCACTTGCGCTTCTGTCAGGTTAGAGCGCGCCGCATCTAAGCCCGCAACGGCTTCAGTTACCTGCTTATCGGCAACGTCATGTTGCTGGACCGCCAATTGGTATGCCGCTTTTGCTTGCTTCACTGCCAACAAATATGGGCGTGAATCTATCTTCAGCAGTAGGTCACCTTTATTAACAGATTGGAAATCTTTGACATCCACAGAAACCACTTGGCCTTTTACCTGAGGCGCTACCGACAAAATTTTTGCCCTAACGTAGGCATCTTCCGTGCTTGGATGACTGTCTGAATACTGCCAAGACCAATACATCGCACCAAATGCGATAACACAGAGAGTAAAGAAAACAGTTTTTACCAGCTTAGATCTGGAGGAAGAATGCTTCGCGATGTCGCCGCTCATTTATATTGTCCACTTGTTCAATTATGTGATCAGTGTAGGACTTTTCGATCTTCGGACAATAAAATGATTTGCAAGGTAAAGATCCAATTTTGCATGTTGCTAAGTTGAGTAAATGATGTGCAATCAAAACGAGGATAAAAAAGAGGGGCAGTCCCCGTAACCGCCCCCAAAGTCATGCCAATAATAGTAATGTGCGTGTAACTACTGGTTTTTCTTAGAACTTGTAACCGCCGCTGATCATAAATACCCAAGGGTTAATTTTGACGTCGGTTTTTTGCTTCGCTCCACCTGCTTTGTAAGTTGCTTCTGTTTCAATGTTTGCGTACCACGCAGCAGCGTTGAGGAACCATTGATCGTTGATCATGTAATCCACACCAATATTCGCTGCTAGACCGAATGAGTCATCCAACTTAAGATCTGAAAGACCAGCGCCTTTACCCGTGCTATTGAAGCCCTCATCAAAGAACATGGTGTAGTTGAGACCTGCACCAACGTATGGACGGAACTTACTTTGTGGCTCGCCAAAGTAGTACTGAACCATAAGCGTTGGTGGAAGGTGTTTGGTGTCCGCGATATCACCAAGACCTAACAAATCTGTTGAGATATCGTGGCTGAATGGCGTTGCTGCTAGAAGCTCTAGGCTGATGTTATCTGTGAACATGTAGCCAAACGTCAAACCAAGCTGCGTATTTGAATCCACTTTCAATTCTTCTTGAGAACCAAGAATCTTATCGCTGCTGTCATTTGGAACGACAGACGCCGCACCAACACGAAGAACGAAGTCACCTTGTTTATGAGCGAAAACACTTGGTGACACGAGTGCAGCAACCACTGCTAGACTGCAGATTGTTTTTTTCATTTTTTATTTCCTTTTATAGGGCTTCGTTATGTCGTACCCAAAGGTGTGCCTGCTGACTGGCCTTAGATTTCAAGTAAACTCATCGCCTTGAAGCACACGGGCATCTATATTTTTTTGAGCTGCGCGCAATCTAGCACATAGAAACCCTACTATTTTGATGGAAATCAATTTGTGAAAAATATAGGTTTTTTGTATAGAGAAACGCCATACCGATCAACAAATTATGCAAATCGGATACAATTCTGTAATGCAAACTGTGCGTGTGAGAAGCCATGCCTACTCAAAAACACGAATCCTCTCGCTAGAGCTCGTAGCCAGCAAAAACTTTTTTCTTCCTCTACGTCTTCTATTTTCAAAAAACAACCCACTTAAAACGCTCGTTTGCCCCCTTAAAATTGCGATTTGAGGGGTTTGTAAAACACTGAAATACAAGAAGTTATTTTTCTGGAAAATCAGTCACTTGGAGTGCTAGTCTGCTCGCAGCTAAGGAGAAGACATGTTAAAAACCGATCTCATTTTTGAACGAGAAAACTTTTCTCATCACGATTTTCAGAATGCCACCTTTAAAAACTGCCACTTTTATATGTGCAGTTTCGACCATGCCGATCTGCGCGATGCTAAGTTCATCGACTGTCGCTTTATCGAATCCAAAGCGCTAGAAGGGTGTAGTTTTCGCTTCGCGAACTTAAAAGATGCTAGCTTTACGAACTGTATGCTGGCAATGAGCCTGTTTAACGGCGCAAATTGTATGGGCTTAGAACTGCGTAAGTGCGATCTCAAAGGGGCAAACTTCCAAGGTGCAAACTTTGCTAATCGCGTCAGTAACACCATGTTTTTCTGTTCTGCTTTTATTACTGGCTGCAACCTTACCTACTGTAACTTCGAGCGAGCGTTACTAGAAAAATGTGACCTCTTTGAAAACCGTTGGAACGGTGCAAACCTCGCAGGGGCAAGCCTCAAAGGCTCGGATTTATCTCGTTGCGAATTCTCGCCAGAACAATGGGGAACCTTTAACGTTGAGCAGTGTGATCTGACTCATGTCGAACTAGACGGGCTAGATGTTCGCCGCGTTTCTCTGTTTGGTGTTAAAATTTGTGATTGGCAACAAGAGCAATTGCTTGCGCCTTTTGGACTGATCATTATCTAAGGAAAGGCCATGAACCTGTTTAAAGACTTACCGAATAACCTCGACGAGGAAGTGTTCGAAGACCTGCTGACCCACAAAAACCTGCGTATAGAACGCATTGTCTCAACAGGGCAAACCTCGCCCAAAAGTGGCTGGTACGATCAAGAAGAACATGAAGGGGTATTGGTTCTTAAAGGAGCTGGAGAGCTGACTTTTGAATCAGGTGTAGTGCAACGACTTGAGGCAGGCGATCACGTGACAATTCCGGCTCATACCAAACACAAAGTGAGCTGGACTGACCCAACGCAAGAAACCATCTGGTTGGCAGTATTTTATCAATAAACACAAAACGATCTTAAATCGAAAGATAGGCGCTGAATTTGCTCGATACTACCAAGCCGTCACTGGCACTGTTTGATTTTGATGGCACCATTACCCGAGAGGATATGTTTAGCCTTTTCTTACACTATTCTGCTTATGGCCTGCGCAAGCGAGTAGGAAAGGTCGCCATCATGCCGTTTTATGCGCTGTACAAACTCGGAGTGTTACCCGCTCGTTTTATGCGTCCGCTCAGCAGTTTTATTGCATTTTCAGGGAAAGAAACGCAGCAAATTGAAGCGATTGGCGCTCAGTTTGCCCATGAAGTGATCCCGCTGTACTTACGGCCAGAAGCGATGGAAAGGTTGGCGTGGCATCAACACAGAGGCGATACCATTGTGGTGGTGTCGGCATCACTCAATGCGTATCTCAAGCCTTGGTGTGAAGCGAACGGTTACCACTTGCTGTGCAGTGAACTGATCTCAGAGCAGCCAAAACTGAGTGGCTTTTACCAGCAAGGTGATTGCAGTTTAGAAAGAAAAGTCTCGCGCGTTAAGGCGGCGTTTTCGCTCGACGAGTTTGAGTCTATTTATGCCTACGGTGATACACACGAAGACATTCCGATGCTCAAACTGGCAGACTACGCGATGCTCAACTGGATCGAGTGGAGAGCAAGCGAATAACGATATGTGCTCTGATTTTCAAGACAACCACTCCACCAAAGTGGTCGTTTTAGACTGAAAAAACAAACCCTTCTCACATGAGAAGGGTTTTATTGATCAGGGCCCGAATAAATGGCTTAACGCCATACACCCCATTGACCCGTTGTGCCTGGTTCCTCACCAGACGTCCACCACTGGGCAGTCCATTCTTTACCGTTGTGCGTCACCACATCACCTTGGTCGTAAACGGCCGTCTTGTCCCACAAGTTGGTTGGTTCAACTGGTGGCGGTACATCCGCTTTGATCAGTGACAACGCATAACTGAAGTCTGCGCTTGGCGCTAATACTTGGTTCGCATTCACGTTCTTACTATCGAACATGTAGTGGTTCATCTCTTGATGCCAAATGCCTACATACCAATCGCCCGTTTGCTGCGCGTTAAATTGATCCGCAATTTCTGCCGCCCAAGTCGTCGTATTGTTTGCGCTGATTGGCAGTGAAATATCAACAATTTCATTGCCTGTCGCATTAAACGTACGGAAACGGATGGTGTCACCCGCTTCTACTGGTCCAAAACCTTGCTGAACAAAGTAGCCCAGAGATGTCAGATTATTACCCGGTTCGGTTGGATCAACGGGGTCAGTCGGCGGCGTCGTACCTGTTCCGTTTAACGTAATGTCACTACAGTTGTAGAAACCTTCACCAGCGACATCAATGCGCTGCCAACGAGTATAAAGCACCGCATCGCCCGAGCGATCGGCAGGGAAAGTGACTTGAATACGGTAGCGTTTTTCCGCATCAACATACACGTCACCTGCGGTGTCAATCAGCTCTAAATCACTCCAAGTAAGCGGTTTTGAATCATCATAGGTCGGCTTGGTGAGATAGAATTCCCAGTATGATGGGTTGTGCGGCGCCTTGCCGTAAAACACCAATTCAATCTGGTTATTTGCATCTGGTGTAACATTGGTGCGCTGCCAGTTTGGAGAAGGAATGTTCAAACCTTTTTTAGCCGCGTCTCCAGCAGAACACAGTTCGCCATCTCGGACTACGGCTTTAACATGCTCCATATCTCGGTAATTTGGTACGTTTGCTGCAATTTCACTGCGCTGCACAAACGGGTAAGCACCAGATTCTTCAAAAGCCGCTTTACACGCTTGGTTGGGGATCTCATTGGTCCAAAAACCACCGTCTAAATAACACGTATTTTGACGAGCGCTTGGAAATTCTACCCAGCCGTGGGCATTGACGTTAAATGAGCTCAATGCGGCAACAGCGCTTAAGCTCAAAAGAGGAAGTGTTACATGTGATTTCATCGTTCATCCTTAAATTTGCTGACTCGCCGCTCATGAACACAAGCGGTTTAAGCAAAACTAGCAGGATGAGATTATTTCGAAGGTGAGAATAAAGGTGGAAATTGTAAGAGTGCCATCTGCTTTCCAGCATTTGTTGTGTACTTATCTCATACTCGACTGACTCTTTCGAGTCACTTCAAATTCATGTGCAACAAAACCATGCCACTCTTGACCGACTAACGTTCGTCTTTCGGTGTGTCCATTACCACCATGGTTGTGATCGACTTAACGTGCTCACACTCACCCAGTACATCGGCATGGAACGCTTTATATGCGGCCAAATTTTGCGTTTCTACGCGTATTAAATACTCATTGGCTCCCGTAATATTGTGACATTCCACCACTTCATCTACAAAGCGCACGTGTTCTTCAAAACCAAGCTGTGCTTGCTTAGAGTGCGAGGCCAAACCAATAGACACGTAAGCGACAAAACCCACACCAAGTTGCTGATTATCCAGCACCGCTCGGTAGCCTTTGATCACGCCTTTACGCTCTAAATCTTGCACTCGGCGTAAGGTTGCAGACGGAGATAAACCAACGCGTTCCGACAGCTCCACATTGGAGATTCTTCCGTCTCGCTTGAGCACTTGCAATATTCTTTCGTCAAATCTATCCATGATGATGTTTCATTGCTTATTTAGTTTCTAATCATCAAATAAAAGCACAATATTGACCTCAGTTCTACTTATAGTTGTTCTCAACTTATCGAGAACTGATTCAAGGAACAATCTATGGAATATCATCAACTGGGCGCTTTGGCGTTGTTCGCTTTTGTCTCCACTTTTACGCCGGGTCCCAATAACATTATGTTGATGACCTCAGGGGCAAATGTTGGCTTTAAACGCACCATTCCACACATGTTGGGCATTACCTTCGGTTTTGGTGCCATGTTAATTTTGGTGGGCATTGGTTTGATGAGTCTCTTCAACGCTTACCCGATTACTCACTCCATTTTGAAAGTATTGAGCTTGAGTTATTTGCTGTACTTGACGTACAAAATCGCCACGAGCGGCAAAACCGAAGCAAAACACGATTTTCGCCCGATGTCTTTTTTAGGGGCGGTGGCATTCCAGTGGGTGAACCCAAAAGGTTGGTCGATGGCGTTGACGGCCATTACGGTATACACCAGTGGCGGTTCTTGGCTTGAACTGACTTTTATCGCCGGTATCTTCTGTTTAGCCAACTTGCCATCGGTAACATTTTGGACCGCGGCAGGCATGCAACTTCAACGCTGGTTGACCACATCTAGGCGTGTAAAAGGGTTTAACTATGGGATGGCAGCGCTTTTACTGCTGTCTACTATCCCAATGATATAGAAGACAAAATAGCCGTAAAACCGTGATCTAATACAAAGTTCAGGTAGATACTGAATCAATAATCACAATCTAACGCCACTTTTGGACAATGCCAGGGTCATAGTAGCGAAGCAATGCGCTATTTATTAAAAGCACACTAATCATAAGCCACAGCTATTTTTAATGTTCGTTGCTTGCTCGCAGTAACTGCGATGAATCTATCACCCTGGCCAAAAGCTCATGAGCTTAAGGTCCTTTACACAAGGAGCGTTACACAATGCACACTCGCAAGCTTATTCTTGCTGCCACTTTTGGATTATTATTGGCGGGTTGCAGTCAAACATCCACCACAACCAATGCTGAAGTCATTCCACCCGAGTATCCAGTGGATTATTTCTTTAAAAACAGCGAAGTTTCTAGCTATCAAATCTCTCCTGCTGGTGACTACATCTCAATGATGAAGCCATGGCAAGACCGTAAGAACGTCTTTGTTTATCCCACAGATAATCCCGATCAGATAAAACGCGTCACATCCGTAACAGGGCGTGACATCGCATACTACTACTGGGTTGGCGAAGACACCGTAATTTACTCTCGTGATACGGGAGGAGATGAGAACTTTTATCTCGTGACGGTTAATGTCAAAACAGGCGAAGAGAAAACCATCACACCGACATCCGGTGTTGTGGCATACGTTATCGACACACTAGACAATCAACCCGATGACATTTTGATTTCGAGTAACGAGCGTAACCCGCAAGTCTTTGATGTCTATCGACATAATCTAAAAACAGGCGAAAATACTCTCGTCGCGCAAAACCCGGGCAATGTGCGCTCATGGGGTACCGATCACGATGGCAACATTCGTGTCATCACCACATCAGATGGTGTTAATACCTCCGTTTTATATCGCGATACAGTTGAAGATGAATTTAAGCCGCTAAAGAATCTCACTTTCAAAGAGAGCTTTAGCCCCATTTCATTCACGCCGGACAACAAAAACTTATATGTGGCATCACGAATTACGCGTGATAAATCAGCCATCGTTGAATACGATGTAAAAGCCAATAAAGAAATACGAGAAATCTTCTCTCACCCGGAAGTTGACGTGAATAGCGCTCACTACTCTGAAGCGCTTAATAAGCTGGTTTCAGTCTCTTACGTGACAGATAAAAACCACTATCACTTCTTAGATGATTCCTACCAACAAACCTTCGAACGCCTCTCAGAGAAACTGCCAAATGTAGAAATTTCTGTAACCAGTGCGACGCGAGATGAAAGTAAAATGATTGTCGTCACCTACAGCGATGTCGATCGACCAAATTACTACTTCTACGATCGTAAAGCAGACAAATTGGAGAAATTGGCAGAAAACGCTCCATGGCATAAGCCAGAACATATGGCGAAGATGACGCCTATCCAATACACCGCTCGCGATGGAGAAACCATTCATGGGTACCTAACGCTGCCGAAGGGTCGAGAAGCCAAAGATCTGCCTTTGCTTGTGCTCCCACACGGCGGTCCATGGGCTCGTGATCACTGGGGATTTCAGCCTGAGGTACAATTATTCGCTAACCGCGGTATCGCGGTGCTGCAAATGAACTTCAGGGGATCAACTGGTTATGGTCGCGAGTTTTGGGAGAAGTCGTTCAAGCAATGGGGACAATCCATGCAGGATGACATTACCGACGGTGTCAAATGGGCTACCGAACAAGGTTACGCACAAGATGGCAACGTATGTATTTATGGTGCCTCTTATGGCGGCTACGCAACTCTGGCGGGGGTGACATTCACTCCGGATTTATATAAGTGCGGAATCGACTACGTTGGCGTATCTAACTTATTTACCTTTATGGACTCCATTCCACCTTATTGGGCACCATTCCTTGCAATGTTACACGAGCAAGTAGGCAATCCGAATGATCCTGAAGATGCGAAAATGATGAAAGCCTACTCACCAGTGTTCCATGTCGACCAAATTAAGGCACCCTTATTGGTCCTACAAGGTGCACAAGATCCACGCGTGGTGAAGAGCGAGTCAGACCAAATCGTTGATGCACTGCGCGAACGAGGCGTCGAGGTCGAATACATCGTGAAGGAAAATGAGGGGCACGGATTCCGCTCTTTAGAGAACCGTCTTGATGGTTACCAAGCGATGGATAGATTCCTAAAAACACATTTACTTGAGCAGACTCAGTAAGCCTTTACTTCGTTAAGTTCGAAAGGGCATGTTGGCGTGCCCTTTCTTATTTTTTCTACGTATCTTGCTCGACCCAGTCCCCAGTACTACTGCAATACTCCAATAATCCAGCTCAATTCACAGTGTAAATTTATATAAAGACACTACCCTCTTATGAGAGATCTTGATAACCTTAAATGAGAAAGAGAATAATTATCGAGTAGAGTCAAAGATGAAGAAGAAGCCTCAACCTAAAACGATTGTTGTCACAGATACAGAGACAATTACCCCAAATATGCAGCGTATTACTTTGCAAGGTGAAGCGCTAAGCCAGTTTCCACGCGACTGCGAAGGTAGCTACATCAAGCTATTGTTCAATGAGATGGGCGGTACCGATTTGAGCATGCTAAGCGACGATGACCGACCATTAATGCGAACCTATACTATTCGTCGTTTCCATCCGGAAACACACACCATCGAAGTCGATTTTGTCCGCCACACCACACAAGATTTACAGTGTGGTTTTGCCGCGCGTTGGGCGATGGCCGCACAAAAAGGCGATACGATTAATATCGTAGGTCCAGGCAGTATCTCTAATTTAAATACCGAGGCTGACTGGTTCTTTATGGCCGCCGATATGACAGCACTTCCTGCCCTTTCAGCGAAAATTCGTACGCTACCCGAAGAGGCAAGAGGCTACGCCGTGATCAGTGTGATGTCTGCGGCCGACATCCAGCCCCTACACGCGCCAGCAGGCATGGAGTTGATTTGGCTAACCGAAGGGCAAGCCTTGGCTGATAGCGTTCGCGAACTCGAGTGGTTAGATGGTAACGCTTCGATATGGTGTGCGTGTGAGTTCGATTCAATGCGTGCGCTGCGCCAATACTTCCGCAACGAGAAAGAAGTTGATCGTGAAAATATCTACATCAGCAGCTATTGGAAACAAGGCGTGTCGGAAGACGGGCACAAAGTGATTAAACGTGAAGACGCGGAATCCAATCAATAGTGGTTCATGTCTGTTCGATTCCAGCTCTCATCCCAATAAAAACGCCCGGCACCACCGGGCGTTTTAGCAACATACTTTGTAATGAGGCACTTTAAACCGCTAATCAACAAGCTCTTGCGCCAAAAAGTCGATCAATAACCGCACTTTTGGCGACAAATTGCGACTTTGCGGATACAGCGCCCAAATGCCTTCGCGATCGTCGCGGTAATCGGTCAGCACCTCGACCAACTCACCACTGTCTAACGCTTCTTGAACGTAGTAATCCGGCAGCTGCACTAAACCCAGACCGCGTTTCGCTGCGTCCACCAAAGCAAAACCGCTGTTGCATTTAATTCGTCCCGACACGCGTAAAGATTTATCGCGTTTATTTTCCTTAAAGTGCCAATAGTCGACCGAGCCAACCAAGCACTGATGCCGTCCCAATTCCGACAACGTATGTGGCTCACCAAAACGCTCCAAGTACATCGGACTGGCACACACGTAGGTTTGACGTGAGGAAAGACGCTTGGCGATCATGCTGGAATCTTGCAAGCGGCCAAGACGAATCGCCACGTCCACACCTTGCTCAATCAAATCCAGCTTTTGGTTGGTCAGCACTAAATCAAGATCCACACGCGGGTACTTTTCCAAAAACTGATGCAAAAGCGGCGCGAGGTTCATTTCCCCATACGTCACAGGAGCCGTCACGCGCAGCAAACCGCGCGGTTCGGTCTGCATTTGCGTGACAGCAAGCTCGGCCAGTTCTAACCCTTCCACCAAATGTTTACACTGCTGGTAATAGAGTTGTCCGGCTTCAGACAGGGAGACTTTTCGCGTCGTGCGATGCAGCAATTTCACCGCAAGTCGTTCTTCAAGTGCTGATACCCGACGACTGATTTGTGCCACCGATGTTTTCAGCTTAGCTGCTGCTCCGGTAAAACTGTTGGTTTCCGCCACAGCAACAAATTCGCTGACCCCTTCCCAATTCGCCATGCTGTATTCCTGTCGACCTCTTTTAGACAAATAGTGATGAAAATATTCTCGTCGCGCTACGCTTTGAAAACGGGAGAACTTTACGCGTCAGGCAACGGACGAAGATCGCCGTACTGCGCATCAAGTTCAATGCCGAAGTGTTCTTTCAAGGCATCCAAATAAGCTTGGCCTGGCTCTAACTCCAATTCTGTCTGCTCACCTTGGCTGGTGTATTTGAGTGTGTAGTTAAGCAATGTCACCAACCCACTTTCTGTTGCTTTCGCCGCGACTCTTGCGCTGGTAAAACGCGAGTGAGGAGAAGTGGAAGTAAAAAAGTTGCCACACGCGATATCACCCGCAAACACAAACTCTAAATCGAAGCTATAAAGGTTGTTCCATGTGTCCGTTCCATCCGTTGACAACACTTGAAGGAAGTAACCAAACTGAGCATCTTCGACAAAGCGGAAGGTTTGTAAATCCGTCTGAATCACTTGGTTGAGGATAAACGGCAATGGCACGCGCGGCGTATTGGAGCCAAAGCCCACATCAACAATCCATGCTTGTTCATCCAGCGTCACCAACGTGATTTGATGACTACGGCCAGTTGGTGTGCCCGACACATGCACACGTCCTAGTAAACTGCGTGCTTCAAATCCGAGAGTATTGAGTACCTCAAGCATTAAGCCATTCAGTTCAAAGCAGTAGCCACCACGGGAGTGATACACGGTTTTTTGAATGATGTCTTCAATCTCAACAGAGATGCCACGCTGCAACGCAATATCAAAGTTCTCAAACGGCAGGCTGCGGTGCTGCGCCACGTGTACTTTATGTAATGTTTCTAAATCGGCAGGTAGCTCTCTTGGCAAACCGAGCTTGGTTAAATAGGCATTCAGATCCGTCTTGTTCATAATCACTCTTACTTCGCTGATGGGTTGATTGCGTTCTACTCTAGCCCCTCTACCTAACTTCAGGTCAACTGCCTTTTCCGCTTTCCCTTCCGCGTTGAGGAGGCATCACACTCTTGTTGTCCACTCACCTTAGCATTATTACGTATATGTAAAAATCATTTTCAACATGGACGGATTATCATTTTTATTGAAACACCTAGAATAGATACCAACAAAACGACGCAGCGCAGTAAGCAAACCTTAACTACGCTTATTACGTCACTCCATATACTGAGAATATAAAGGAAAATCCAATGACTGTTGAAATCAAACCTGGTCAAACTCACATCAAATCCAAGGCAATGGTTGCGTGGGCCGCTGGCGAACCACTGAAAATGGAAGAAGTGGATGTACAGCTTCCTAAAGCGGGTGAAGTGCTAGTGCGCATCGTCGCGACAGGTGTTTGTCATACTGATGCGTTCACTCTGTCAGGCGACGATCCAGAAGGCATCTTCCCTTCGATTCTTGGTCACGAAGGTGGCGGTATTGTTGAAATGGTTGGCGAAGGTGTTACCAGCGTTGAGGTTGGCGACCACGTGATTCCTCTTTACACCGCAGAATGTGGCGAGTGTAAGTTCTGTAAATCGGGCAAAACCAACCTTTGTCAGGCCGTTCGTGAAACACAAGGTAAAGGTCTGATGCCAGATGGTACAAGCCGTTTTTCTATCAACGGTGAAACCATCTTCCACTACATGGGTTGTTCTACTTTCTCTGAGTACACGGTACTCCCTGAAATCTCGCTAGCGAAAGTAAACAAAGATGCACCACTTGAAGAAGTGTGTCTGTTAGGTTGTGGCGTAACAACTGGTATGGGCGCAGTTATGAATACGGCAAAAGTTGAAAAAGGCGACACGGTTGCGATATTCGGTCTGGGTGGTATCGGTCTTTCAGCAATCATCGGTGCACGCATGGTGGGTGCAAGCCGCATCATCGGTATCGATATCAACGAAAGCAAATTCGATCTTGCAAAACAGCTAGGCGCAACCGATGTGATTAACCCACAGAAATTCGACAAGCCTATCCAAGAAGTGATTGTTGAAATGACTGACGGTGGTGTTGACTACTCATTCGAATGTATCGGTAACGTAAACGTGATGCGTCAGGCACTTGAGTGTTGTCACAAAGGTTGGGGTGAGTCGGTGATCATCGGTGTTGCGGGTGCTGGTCAAGAGATCTCAACTCGTCCATTCCAGCTAGTTACTGGTCGTGTATGGCGTGGCTCGGCTTTCGGTGGTGTTAAAGGCCGCTCTGAGCTTCCAGAAATCGTAAACCGTTACATGGCTGGTGAGTTTGGCTTGCAAGAGTTCATTACTCATACAATGGGATTGGCTGACGTAAACAAAGCGTTTGATCTGATGCACGAAGGTAAGAGTATCCGTACTGTTATTCATATGGATCAATAATGCTGCCTCAGGCTCTCCTTTTGGGGAGCCTGAATTCATTCTGTTGTTAGAGAGTTTATTCATGACCATTGAAAATGTAAGCCAGGCCAAAGTGTTTGGCGGTTGGCACAAACAATATACACACGAATCCAAAGCCCTAAACTGCACGATGCGCTTTGCGATTTTCTTACCACCGAATGCCACTAAATCGAACCCCGTACCCGCTTTGTACTGGTTGTCGGGCTTAACCTGCACCGATGAAAACTTTATGCAGAAAGCGGGCGCATTTCGTATGGCGGCCGAGCTTGGCATTGCGATCATTGCACCAGACACGAGTCCAAGAGGCGAAGGTATCGCTGACGATGAAAACTATGACCTGGGTAAAGGAGCTGGCTTTTACCTTAATGCGACTCAAGCACCTTGGTCACTGCATTACTTCATGTACGATTACGTGACTAAAGAGTTACCAGAGATCATTGAAAGCAATTTCCCTGTCTCAGAAGTAAAATCCATTTCTGGGCACAGCATGGGAGGTCACGGAGCATTAACCATTGGTCTGAAAAACGCAGAACAATATCGCTCAATATCGGCGTTTAGCCCTATCTGTAACCCAGTCCAATGCCCTTGGGGACAAAAAGCTTTTACTGCTTACTTAGGCAAAGATATTGAAAGCTGGAAGCAATACGATGCAAGTGAGCTTCTCAAGCAAAAACCATCACCACTTCCTATTTTGGTTGATCAAGGTGATGCTGATGGCTTCCTCAACGAGCAACTTAGGCCAGAAGCGCTGGTTGCTGCAGCAAAAGTGCATGATTCAAACCTGAACTTAAGAATGCAATCTGGTTATGACCATAGCTATTATTTCATCTCAAGCTTTATTGACGATCATCTCAACTTCCATGCGAAGTATTTGTTTGCCTAATTCATAGAAGTAACTTGATGAATTAAAAAATAAAGTCACCTACCTAGGTGGCTTTATTTTTGGTGCGTATTAACATACCAATCTTAAATAACATTGGAATAAAGATAGAGAACAATGTAAGGATGAAATCGGGTTTGCTTATACCTCAATCATTAACCCTTCTAATTCTCATTCACAATACAATTCATCGGTTGAAAATAGGATTAATTTCCATTAAAAATCTGCGAACTGACACGAATTCGTTATAGAGCGAAATAATAACGCATATTTCTGACCTTTTAATTAAGAAGTCACTTAATAACCTTGACGTACAGTAAACCGACAGTTACTTTTCAAACATAACATATTATAAAATCTCATCCGGTTGGCTCTATTATTACAATTACAAATAAAGTACCGCTAGCACCTTTGTCCTAGCTCAGCAAAAAGAATAAAACTCAAAGGGCATATGATGCCGTCATTCCGCAGCCAATTTCAGAATTAAAACAATGTGATCCAGTGATCGTTTACAAATGTTAGTGCGACAGACCT